>DATBTF010000118.1:0-52632 GCA_036559405.1 Bdellovibrionota bacterium | reverse complement strand
CTTCTCGGTGGTCGCGGCCTATTCCACATTCCAGTATCCCCATCCCGATCTCTTTTCCCTGGCGCGCGGCCCGCCTCTTTTCAGCTAATCCTGATTTCTAAAAACGTCTGCCTGCGCTTCTCGGCATAAGCCGTCTCGCGCGCTCATCGTCATCTTTCACAAATTTTTCAGGAGCACTCATGCGCCCCTTCATTGCCCGAGTATTCATTCTTTTGACTCTTTTTCCCCTCATTGCTTTCGCCTCTGATCGAGGCAAGGCCCTCAACCCCGATATCAGCGCCAACTTTCTCGGTCTGGCTCAGCACGGAACCTCTTATTCCGATGATCGCACCGTGGTTCCCCATAACGGGTTAACGCTCCAAGAGGCGGAACTCCAGTTCAGCGCGGATGTCGATCCATACCTTAGGGCTGTAGCGCTCTTGGCATTCGCACAGGAAAGCGGCAGTGCAGACTACAAGGTGGATCCGGAGGAGGTGTACGCAGAAACCATTGCCCTTCCCGTTGTGACTTTGAAGGCGGGGAAATTCAAAATGGCCCTCGGCCGGCACAATCTTTTGCATGCCCACGCCTTTCCCTTTATAGATGCGCCGATCATTCACCGACGGCTGCTCGGAAACGAGGGGCTTAACGAAAGCGGTGTTTCCGCCGCTGCTCTGATCCCAGTGTCTTGGTTCTCCGAGTTCACTCTCCAAGCGCTCACACTCCAAAACGATGCCCTCTTCAATCACTACACCTCGGGCGAGATCGGTGGTCTGGCGCACTGGAAGAATCTCTGGGACCTGAACGACAGCCTCACCATGGAGTTCGGCCTTTCCGGAGTCACGGGAAAAAACCAATTCGGCCGGAAGGCGTCCGTTTTGGGATCCGATCTTACCTTCAAATGGCGGCCAGTGGAGGGAGGGAAGTACCATGCGCTTGTGTGGCAGAGCGAGTATCTGCTTGGCCAGCGGCCGGGTCTCACGGATGCCGTAACTTCGGAGTCCACGCAGAAGCTGGGCGGCTTCGCTACTTGGCTGCAGGTTCAATTCGCGCAGCGCTGGTGGGTCCAAGCGCGGTACGAATATGTAGGCCTTCCCCATTCGCCGCCCTTGGCGGTGGCTACGAAGGAAAGCGTTCTCCTGGGGTTTTTCCCCTCGGAATTTTCCGGGCTCCGCCTGCAGTATGACTGGCTCCAGGACCGGGCGCGCACTCGCATCAATGACCACGCCATCGCCTTCCAATACAACATCAGCATCGGCGCGCATCCGGCGCACGCCTATTAGGAGATCTCATGAAATATTTAGCGCTAGTCCTGCTTGCCGGATTGCCGTTGCCCGCCTTCGCCAAAATCAACGTGGTCACCTCCATCCCCGATCTCGCGGCGCTTACACGCGAGGTGGGGGGAGGGGAGGTAGAGGTGGAAAGCATCGCCCGGGGCTCCCAAGACCCGCACTTCATCGAGGCCAAGCCGTCTTACATGCTCAAAGTGAGCAAGGCGGATCTGCTTGTGCTTGTCGGTTTGGATCTGGAGGTGGGCTGGATGCCCAGCCTGATCCAAGGCGCCCGTAACCCCAAAGTGCGTAGCGGAGAGAAGGGATACCTCGAGCTCGGGCCCGAGCTCGACCCTCTCGACGTGCCGAAGGGAAAAGTAACGAGAGCCGAGGGCGACGTTCATCCCAATGGCAACCCGCATTTCTGGCTGGATCCCCTTCGCATGGGAAGGGCGGCGGAGATTTTGGCCAAGAGGTTGGGGGAGCTGGATCCGGCTCACGCTTCCGACTTCCAGAAAAGAGCAAAAGATTTTTCAGAGAAGATGAAGAACAAAGTCGCCGCTTGGAAAAAGCGGATAGACAAGACCGGCGTCAAGAAAGTGGTGACCTACCATAAGACGCTCACCTACTTTTTTGACCGCTTCGGTCTTGAGAATCCAGCCATTCTCGAGCCCAAGCCGGGCATCCCTCCAACAAGCGGGCACATCATCGAGGTCATTCAGCTGATGAAACAGCAGAAGATCCCGTTGATTCTCGTGGAAAATTATTTCGATGCGTCGGTAACGAAAAAAATCATCGGCGAGGTGCCGGGATCGCGATCCGCTGAAGTGGCCGTGGCGGTAGGCGGATCGGAAAGCGTGAAAATGATCGATGATCTCTATGAACAGCTCGTGCGCGCCGTGGAGGGAAAATAAGATGCAGCACACCCTGAATGAAGCTCTCGTGTTTCTGTCGGCCCCCTTCGCGATGTGCCTGATCCTGGCCGGCATCCACTGCTACCTGGGCCTGCATGTGCTCGCACGAGGTGTGATTTTCGTAGACCTCAGCCTGGCGCAGGTGGCGGCCTTCGGGTCCACGCTGGCGATTCTCCTGGGCTTCGAACATCATTCCTCCGCGTCCTATTTCATCTCCCTGGCCAGCACCTTCTGCGCGGCAGGGCTGTTCGCCCTGGCGAGGCGGCACGAGAAGAAGTTTCCGCAAGAGGCGATTATCGGCATCACGTACGCACTGGCGTCAGCCGCTGTTGTTCTGGTGGTGGATCATATGGCCCACGGGGCGGAGCATATCAAGGACGTGCTTGTAGGCCAGGTGCTTTGGGTCACGTGGTCAGACGTGGCGAAAACGGCGGCGATCTATGCCGTGGTTTCGGCCATCCACTACAAATTCCGGCGGGAGCTGATCCGGGCGTCGTTTTCCCATGGCACTTCGGTAGGCGGGGGGATCTGGGATTTTCTTTTCTACGCTCTCTTCGGCGTGGTGATCACCTCCTCCGTGAGCATGGCGGGGGTGCTGCAGGTGTTCGCCTATCTGATCGTGCCCGCGGTGCTCAGCACGCTCTTCTTCGATTCCATCCGCGCGCGCCTCCTCTTCGGCTGGGCTCTGGGACTGGTGCTGAGCTTTCTGGGAATGGCGCTGAGCTACTTTTGGGATCTGCCGGCGGGGGCTTTCATCGTGGTCTGCTTCGCGGCCCTGCCGGTGCTTTTCCTGCTGGCTTATCCGCTCGTGAGAAGACGTTAGCGTTCCTCGAACTCCATGCTTTTCCCGTAGCTCTCGTCAATCATATAGAGGCCGAGAAATCCGAGCGTCATCACACAGGCGCCGATCACCATGCCGGAGTTAAGGATGCCGAGATCACTCTTGAGCGCCATGAAGGCCGCCGAAACCGGCACGAGGCTTCCACGCACGAAGTTCGGCGTGCAGGTGGCCACCGTGGCGCGCATATTGGTGCCGAACTGTTCCGCCGCCACCGTGGCGAACATCGCCCAGTAGCCGCAGGAGAATCCGAGAAAGAAACAGAGGGCGTAGAACTCGCCCACGCTCTCCCCGCGCCGCAGGAAGAAATACGCCATGCCGATCGCGAAAAGAATGAGCGAGAAGGCGATGCTCTTCTTCCGGCTGCGCAGGTACTGGCTGAGCAGCCCGCTGCACATGTCGCCGAATACGAGCCCGGAGTAACAATAAAATACTGAGGTGCCGCCCTCGACCAGGCCCTGCACATTCAGCACCTGGGCGAATTCCGGCGAAAGCGTGATCATCACGCCGACCATGAACCAGAGAGGCACGCCCATCATCACGGAGCCGAAAAACCGGCGCATCCGCGAGCGGGAGTTAAAGAGCATGAAGAACTCTCCTCTCCGCACGCCTTTTTCGCAGACGTTCTTGAACATCCCGCTTTCGAATACGCCCATGCGCAGCAGCAGAAGGGCGAGGCCCATCACGCCGCCCACGATGAAGGCCGTGCGCCAGTCAAAGGTCTTGGCCACGCCCCAGGCCATAAGTGCGCCGATCATTCCCACAGAGGCCACGATCGTGGTGCCGATGCCGCGTTTCTCCTTGGGCAGGGTCTCCGCCACCAGGGTGATTCCGGCACCCAGCTCGCCGGCCAGGCCGAAGCCTGCGATCAGGCGGAGGAGGGCGTAGGTATGGATGTCGTGCACGAAGGCGTTCGCCAGGTTGGCTACCGAATACGTCAGGATCGAGCCGAAGAGCACCGAGACCCGCCCGAACTTGTCGCCGAGCACACCGAAGGCCACTCCGCCGAGGAGCATCCCTGTCATTTGCAGGTTGAGCAGGAGCACGCCTTTGTCGAGAAGGTCTTGGTCGGTGAGGCCGATGCCGCGCAAGCTGGGCACGCGCACCACGCTGAAGAGGATGAGATCGTAGATGTCCACAAGGTAGCCGAGCGAGGCCACGAGCACGAGAAAGAAGGTCTGGCGTTTGATCATAGGGCGCCAGATTAGGGGAGAGAGCGCCAGGTTGCAAGAGGCGGCAGGTCAAGCTTTGCGTCCGCACGCACTCATTGTAAATTAGCTCCAGATGATCAAGAGCCTAGTAAGTATTTTTTTCCTTGGGTTTGTGTTTTTGCTGCCGTGGCTGGGAGCGGAGGTTTTCTTCCGGGCGAAAGGCGCTCCGGCCTCCTTTGACTCGGCCTATCGGCAGGATCCCTTGCTGGAGGCGCTTCTTCTGGGCGAGAGCATGCAGGCTCACCCTTTCTTCGGCTACCATCGGTCTTTCAAGATCCGCCAGATTGAAAATCTGAAAGAAGACGGTGCACAGGGCAAATATATCGTGCTCCTCACCGGCGGTTCGCTGGCGGAAAAATTCGGCGATAGCGTGGCTGCGGGATTCCCGCAGAAACTCCGGGAACAGATTCCAGCGCTGAGGGGAAAGGACATTCGCTTCATCAATCTGGCCACCGGAGCCTTCAAGCAGCCGCAGCAGTTCTTCCTTACGACCTATCTGATCGATCAAGCCGACCTGGTGATCAATCTCGACGGCTACAACGACGTGTCCATGGCGGCGGATCTGGAGGAGCGCAGCTATAAGCCGGCCGAGTATCCTTCTTACACTTTTCGTTTCTTCAGTCCGGCAAAAGGAGATCGACGCTACCTTCGCCTGGCCAGGGGCATCCGTTTTCTCTACCGGCAGATGAACGCTCTGCCGTTGAAGTTTCCGTGGGTCGCCTCAAGCTTCGCCTACTTCGAGGCTTGGAAGGCTCTCAGGGGGCTTTTCTACCGTTCGTTCCGGAATCTGGAGAACCTGTACCTGAGGAGCGTGGCTGAGGAGATTTATTCGGAGCGGCGGTCGCTTACGAAGCCGAACGTGACAGAAAAAATTTCGTCGTGGAAAAAATATCTTTCATTCACGGACACACTGGTGAAGGCACGGAAGAAGAGATTTTTTTCCTTCGTGCAGCCGAATCAATATTTCGCCGGGTCCAAGCCGCTTTCCTCCGAGGAAAAATCCTCGGCCTGGGAAGCCGGAAGGGAACAGGCGGACCGGGACAGTTTTCCGCTTCTCCACAAAGCCGCTGTGGACCTGAATCAGAGGGGGGTGCCCGTATTCAGCCTGATGAATGTGTTTTCGGGGCATCCAGAGACTCTCTATGCCGATGCCTGCTGCCACATCAATGCCGCGGGGAATGCGATTCTTGAGCGCGAGATTCTTTCCTCGATCGCCAAGTATTGGAACAAATAGTCAGCCGGCTGAGAATTGCCTCTGCAGCGAAAGGCGGTTCACGGAGTCGAAGGTATCGCGCGGGATGGCGTCCATGATGTGCACGGTCTCGGGCACGTACTCGTCCGTCAGCTCTTCCTTCAGCCGGTCGAGCAGGTCTTTTTCATTGAGCTTTGGCCCGGCCGAAACTACCGCAAGGGCGAAAGAGGATTCCTTGCGCTTGTCGAAACGAACGAAGCCGGCCGCGTCGGCCACGCCTTCCAGCTTGCGGGCCGCCTCGTCGATGCGCCGGGGAGAGAGATATTCGCCGCTTTTGAAGAGCATGTCGTAGGTTTTGCCGAGCACAGCCACGGTGAGGTTCTGTCCTTCGCCCTCAAGGCGGGCCACATCGTCGGTCTTGAGCCAGGTGCCGCGGTAAGCGGCGTTCCTGCGCTCGGCGATCTTCCGTTCGGGGTGAAAGTAGGTCGGGGCCATCGCCTCCGTCATCACGGCGAGGCGCCCTTCGCGGCGGTCGGGCCCGGGGATCTCGTCCCCGTCCTCACTGAGCACCGAAAGACGCACTCCCATGCCAGGTTTGGAACGCGCGTTTTCGATGTCGAGGGCGCTTTCGAGCTCATCCATGGCCAGGGTCCACACCGCTTCGGTGCGGCCATAGCAGCGGAGCACGGGAATTTTCAGCAGCTTGTAGGTTTTGCGCAGGGCCAAGGAGATCGTGCCCATGCCCACGGTGATCGATTTCACGCCCGGAAGAGTATATTTCTTCGCCGCGCAGTAGCTGAGCAGCTGGAAGTAAAATTTCGGCGGCCCGGCGAAGCGGGTGATCCGGCGTTCGGCGAGGTAGTCCACGAACTCCTCCACGCTTTCGATCTGGGGATCGACCACGCAGCCCGCACCGGAGAAAAGGGGCAGGAGGAGGCCGTGGGTGAGGGCGAATGGGTGGCTCCAGTGCATGGTGGTGAGCATGCGATCGTTGCTAGTGAAGCGGTAGAAGCGTTTGAAGGAGTTGTGCGAGGCGAGCACCTGTTTGTGAGAAAAGAAACAGTAGGCGCGGTCGCTGGAGGAGTCGACCTGGCGGATGATGAGCACGGGATCGGTATCCCGCAGCGGACGGTCGGGCAGCGGCTGGAAGGCGTTGTCGTATTCGCCGGCCCGCCGTTTTTCAATCTCCCCCACGGAGAGCGCCAGGCCGTCGCGGCGGATCATCTCGCTCATGCGGAACACCTGGTCGTTGGTGACCAGCACGTTCTTGATCTGGAGGTTTCGCAGGTCGGTGACGATGCTTTCGTCGGTATCCTTGGGGTCGAGGAGCAGAACGGGATTCCCGGAGTTCGAGAGTGCCAGCAGCGTCTGCGCGAAGAAATCGCTGTTCGAGGCGAGCATCGCCACACGTGTGCCGTGGGGGAGGTCCTTCTGATAGAAATTGCTCAGGCGTCCCACGCGGGCGCGCAGCTCGCTATAGGTCACCGAGCGGTTTCTGTCGATCACGGCCTGCTGCCCAGTCTTGCCGGCCATTGCCTCATGAAAAGCCTGGGTAAGGATCATCGGGCGTCTCCGAGGGCGGGCGCCTTTTCCTTCGACATGCCCGAGCTGAAGACCTCACTGGCGCTCTGGTAGATGGCTGCCGTTCGTTTCACGCTTTCGGGAAGCGTGCCGCTGCGGGTGTCCACCATCTCGCTGCGTTTCACCTCGCCCAATGGCCCAAGTTCCTGCACCTGCGCCCGGCGTCCCGGCTCGAGCAAGGTGAGCCGCCCAGGTTCGTAGAGGGCCACCTTCTGGTAGGTGCCGATGAGCGCGCGCCCTGCTTTTGCCTTTAATAAATCCTGCCCGAAGAACCAGCTTTTATAGCGGAAGCCGAGCATGCCGAGAAGAGTGGGGGCGATGTCGATCTGGCTGGCGAGCTTGTCAACCGCCTGCGCCTTCACCAGGCCCGGATTGTGGAAGATCACGGGAATGAGATAGTCGCGGATCGGAACGTCGGTGCCTCCGGCCACGCTGGCGTTGTGGTCGGCCACGAAGATAAACAAAGTATTTTTATACCAGGGCTTTTTCCTGGCCTGCTCCACGAAGCGGCCGATGGCGTAGTCGGTGTATTTCACGGCGCCGTCGCGGCCTGTATGCGAAGGAATGTCGATGCGTCCATCCGGGAAATCATAGGGACGGTGGTTGGAGGTGGTGAGCGCCACCTGGAAAAAGCGCTTGCCCTCGGCGTGCGCGGCGTCAGCCCGGCGGATGGCTTCGTCGAACAGATCCTCGTCGCAGGCGCCCCAGGCCGTGCTGAAGGTGATTCCGCCAGCGGCGAACCGGGTGCGGTCGATGATCTCGAAGCCGTTCGATTCGAACCAGGGGCCCATATTGTCGAAGCGCCCGAATCCGCCGTAGAGAAACTGGGTGCGGTAGCCGCGGTGGCGGAAAACGGTCCCGAGGTTGAAGAGGTTGTCGCTGTTCGGGCGGCGCACGATGCTCTGGCCTGGCGTGGGGGGGAGCGAGAGCATCAGAGCCTCGAGGCCGCGCACGGTGCGCGAGCCGGTGGCGTAGAGCTTGGTGAAGAACAGACCTTCGCCGGCCATGCGGTCGAGATTCGGGGTGATGGGCTTGTCGTTGCCAAAACGGGTCATGAAGCGCGCGCTCATGCTTTCGATCGCCACGAGCACCACGTTCCAGTCTTTTTCAGCGCTTTCGCCACGGATTTCCCGGGATAGCTCGTCACTTCTGGAGGGAGATTCCTCCCGTACCCAGCCGCTGGCAAGGCGCCGGGCTTCCGCCGGATCGAGCGAGATATAAAACTGGCTGTAGTTGATCTCGTTGCGGTTATAGGCCGAGAAGAGGGCGAAGAGGGAGTTCTTGGCGAGCTCGCGACCCCAGAAGCCGTCGTTCTCCAGCCACTTGTACTCGTCCATCGAGAAGTTCAGGGTGAGCAGGGCGCAGAAGATCCCGACGATCGCGCCGCGTTCCTTCCAGCCGCCATTGCTCTCGAGCGCGTGGCGGGTTCGGCTGCGGAGCAGCCAGGCAATTCCCGCCATGAGGGTGAAGAGTCCCAGGAAAAACCAGACCACCGGATAAGATTCCCAGATATTGCGCACCACCTCGTGGGTGTAGACGAGGTAGTCCACGGCGATGAAGTTGTAGCGCGCCTGGAATTCCTCCCAGAAGAAGAACTCGAAGCCGATGGAGTTGAGTCCCACGAGGAGAGGGAGCAGGGAGAAAAATGCGACCGACCACACAGCCCGACGGCGGCCATGCCAGCGGTTGGAGACCAGAGCCAGCAGGAGTGCCAGCGGTAAAAACAGGAAAGCGGAGGTCGCCAGATCGAAGGCCAGACCCTTGAGCAGGGCGAGCGGGATGCCGACGGGCAGGGAGCCGGTGTCCACACGGATCCAAACTGCATAGATCAGGCGTTGGAGGAAGCAGAGAAGGGCGTAGGCCGCGATGAGGGGGAAGAGAAAGCGGGCTCGTTTCCAGGAGGGGGCCTTCATGAATGGATTTATTTTTATCATATTCGGCGCGCGGTGTCGCTTTCTCCTGTTTTGACGGGCCGCTCCGCGTACGTTACGCTCTTGCCCATGCATTCTCTCCCCCGTCTCGTCGAAGCCGCGCTTGGAAAAATCCCCTGTGACCTGCTGATCAAGAACGTGAAGTACTTCGACGTCTTCTCTTGTAAATGGAGAAGTGGCGAGATCGGGATCATCGATGGGCATATCGTGGGCGTGGAGCCCGGGCTCAAGGCGCGCAAGACGTTCCAAGGCAAGGGCCGCAAGCTGGTGCCGGGCTTCATCGATGCCCATGTACATATCGAGAGCTCGCTCATGGTTCCTCAGGATTTCCAGGGCAGCGTGCTTCCTCGCGGCACCACTACGGCCGTCTGCGACCCCCACGAAATCACCAACGTGATCGGAGTGGAAGGTCTTAAGTATTTCCTGGACGCCGCCTCCGGCCTGGCGCTGGATCTGCGGGTGATGCTTTCCTCCTGCGTGCCCGCCACCCATATGGAGACAAACGGGGGAGGCGAGGTGCGCGCCCGCGATCTTGTGCCGCTCGCTTCGCATCCCAAAGCCCTCGGTCTCGCGGAAATGATGAACGTGCCCGGCGTTTTGCACGGCGATGAGGTGGTGTGGGAAAAGCTCGAAGCCTTCCAGGGCGGGAATATCGACGGCCACTGCCCGCTCCTCTCGGGAAAAGAGCTTTCAGCCTATGCAGTCACGGGAGTGGCGAGCTGCCACGAAAGTTCGTCCGCATCCGAAGCTTCCGAAAAACTCCGCAAGGGGATCTCGTGCTGGATCCGTGAGGGCAGCGTGGCCAAGGATCTCGAGGCGCTCGCGCCCCTACTCACCCTGGCCACTTCCACCAGCATGGGTTTCTGCACCGACGACCGCAACCCCCTCGATATCGCGCGCGAGGGCCATATTGACCATCTCATCCGCGGCAGCATCAAGAGCGGCGTGCCCGTGGAAGTGGCGTACAGGGCGGCCTCCTGGAGCGTGGCCCGGCATTACGGCCTCAAACGCCTGGGCGCGATCGCGCCCGGCTACCGCGCCGATCTGGTGCTGCTCGACGACGCCCGCCGTTGCTCCGTAGCCAAGGTATGGAAAAGCGGTCTGGCTATCGAAGACCTGGAGAACGCCAATTCCACCGCCCACCACTTTCCCAATACGGTGCGCGCCTCCTCCCCCGCCGCCGAGGATCTCCGGGGCCCCGAGGGCCGGGTGCACGTGATCGGGGTGAAGCACGGCCGCATCCTCACCGACCACCTCGTGGGCGACAGTGCCGACCCTGAGGTTTCGCGCCTCTCCGTGCTCGAACGCTATGGCAAGGGAAGCCGCCCGTCCAACGGCTATGCCCGTGGTTTTGGAAAGCTGAAGGGAGCCATTGCCTCCAGCGTGGGGCATGATTCCCATAACCTGATTGTGGTGGGGTCCGACCCGGCCGACATGAAAGCCGCACTGGCCTCCCTGATCGAGTGCGGGGGCGGCTTTTCGGTGGTCAAGGATGGGGCTGTGCAGGCCCGGCTCGAGCTGCCCTTTGGCGGGCTGATGAGTAGCGCCGGAGCCAAGGCGATTGCCGGCTCGCTGGCCCAGCTCCATAAGGCGAGCAAAAGCGTGGGCTGCATCCTTCCCGAGCCCTTCCTGCAGCTGGCCTTCCTAAGCCTTCCGGTGATCCCGTCGCTGAAGCTCACGGATAAGGGCCTGGTGGATGTGAACCAGTTCCGGGTGATCGGTGTCTCCGCCGGCTGAGCGGCAGCCCGGAATGACCAATCCGGGCTACTCATGGTGGGCGGACCTGCTTTATTGACGCTCGCGGAACCGTGATTCTGCAATCTGGACAAAATACTAAATTGACCTGTGGCCTTGGCCGATAATAAAGAAAGACCTATGCAACGCGGATTCTCACTTCTAGTCGAAACTTTTACCTGTGCCCTGGTGCTCGTGGTGAAAGCCAGCCTCCACCGCCGGAACTCCGGCCGCCGCGCTTTGCGCTGATTTCCCCTTCCGCTTATCCTTAGATCCATGAAGACTTTGCTGCTTTTGGCCTTACTGCTGCCTATTCCTCACGCCTTTGCCGAGGAAGGCGATGAACCGGACGAACAAGCGGATTGCCAGCTGGCGCTCGTGGAGGACATGGGCGGTGGCATTGAGCTCGTTTCCTCCGACGGAAAGAGCGCGCCTCTCGAAAAGGGCCAGGGCGTGGAGCTGGGCGAGCTGCTCAAGACGGGACCCGCGGCCTGGGTGGATCTCCGGCTTTGTGATGGCTCCGGCTTGCGGGTGGGGGAGAACTCGAAATTTTACTACGAGGGTGCGCCCGCCAAGGATGAAAGCTTCCTGACCTGGGCCTTCCGGCTCGTGGACGGCAGCGTCTTCGGCACGGTGGTGGGCGATGGCAAGAGCGAGCGGGTGAAGCTGCGGGTGCGTACGCCCACGGCGGCGCTCGGGGTGCGGGGCACGGAGTTCGTGGTCGAGAGCACCGGGGAAGGGGAGACGAGCCTCCATACCCTCGAGGGCGAGGTGCTGATGGGCTCGGCGGGAGACTTCGACTCCATGGCCGAGCTGCGCGGGAAGGAACTCGATCGTAAGTTCGAGCGGGTGGGACTCGAGAAAATGAGCCGGATCGCCAAGGGCGAGCGGCGGGCCCGCAGGGCGGAACGTTTCAAGCTGGACGAGTTCCGCGCCAAGCGTAGTCACTTTTTCGAGCGCAGGATTCAGCGGCAGAAGGCCAGGGAGATCCGGCAACATTTCCGCGAGGCGCGCAAGAAGCGCAATCTATTCCGCCGGCAGCATATGCAGCTGGAAAATCGGATGCAGCGGCAGGAGCGCAGGCAGGAGCAGCGTCAGGAAGTGCAGCAAAGGCGCGAGCAGAAGCAGCAGCAGCGGCAGGAACGGCAGCAGCGCCGCGGCACTAGACGCCGATGATCTTCACCAGCACCCGCTTTTTGCGGCGCCCGTCGAATTCGCCGTAGAAGATCTGCTCCCAGGGCCCGAAATCGAGCTCGCCCCCTGTCACGGCAACCACCGTCTCGCGCCCGAAGAGCTGGCGCTTGATGTGGGCGTCGGCATTGTCCTCGCCCGTATCGTTGTGGCGGTACTGGTCGATGGGCGCGTGCGGTACGATTTTTTCCAGAAAGGCTTCGAAGTCCTTGTGCAGGCCGCGTTCATCGTCGTTGATGAAGACGGAGCTCGAGATATGCATCGAGTTCACCAGGCAAAGGCCTTCTTGGATCCCGCTTTCGCGCAGACATTCCTCCACTTCGCTCGTGATGTTCACGAACTGGAGGCGCTTGGGGATTTCGAACCAGAGTTCTTTGCGGAAGGATTTCACAGGGCAGAATCTATGCTACAAGGCCCCCATGAAGCAATATCGCTGGGTGCAGGACAATTTTTCGCGTCAGGGCAAGCGCCTGCGCGCGGAATTCGACCGCCGCTTCGCGGACCCCAAAGCCGTCCGGTCCGACCGCTTCGTCTGGGACTTCTGGAACGTGCCCGGGCAGTACACCCTGGTGCGCACTCCGGCCGACTATTTTTTCCCGAAAGCTGTGTATTCGGCCTTTTTGCGGGAGTTGGGGGATTGGGCCAGCCGGAATCTCGGCTGCCATACCATCACTCCGCCCTGGCTGAGTTATTACGTCGAAGGCTGCGAACAACGGCTGCACTCCGACGTCCCCCACGGCCCCTGGGCCTTCGTCTACTCACTTTCGCCGGCGAGGCCTAAATTCAAGGGAGGGGAGACCCTGCTCCTGCGGCCGCAGGTGCTCGATTACTGGCGGAACTTTTCGGATGCGGAGGACCGCGAGTTTTCCTCCTTCGCGGAAACCATTGCCCCGCGCTTCAACCGCCTGGTGGTCTTCGATCCCCGCCTTCCCCACGGCGTGACTCCCGTTTCGGGCACCATGGACCCTCGCGAGGCCCGCCTCGTGCTTCACGGCTGGTTCACCGACCCGAAACCCGTGCTGAGCGGTGGACTCAGCGCCCGCCAGGCCGCACCTGTGCTGGACGAAGCGGTGGCCGGAATTCAGGGCGCGCTGGAGCTCGAGGGCACCTGGCATGGGATCCTCAGCGTGCGGATCTCCGTGAGCAAAGCAGGAAATGTGCGCAATTGTAAACTGCTCGCGGACACCTTGGTGCGCGTGGACGGTGGATTGAGCCGGAATGTCGGAGCGATGGTTTTGCGGAAGCTGAAAGGCCTTCGTTTTGCGAAAACGAAGGCCCCTACGGAGATCACTTTGCCGCTATTGTTCCGCTAGCTAATCTTCGAGCGCCTGCTTGAGGCGGACTTCCGTGTCCTGCGACTTCTTCATCTGGCCGGTCTCGTTTCGCAGCAGGTTTTTTCCCACCTCGAGCTGATGACCTTCGGTCAAATCAAAGGTCACCTGGTTGCCCTTGATTTCCAAAATTTTGAACTTATAGGGATCCTTCGGGTAGTACAGCATGCCTCCTACCTTGAGGCCGTTTACCTTGCCCTCGGCGACTCCCACAGTTCCCTCGATCGACTTGATGGTGAACATATCGTCGATCGTATTGCCGCTATAGGCGGAGCCCGCCTGGGCCAGGGAAGGGATGATCAGGGTAACTACACAAAGGAATAGTGCTCGGTACATGGTTCGCCTCCTAGATAGACATTTTATCACCAAAACCATGGCCCCGAACCAGGGATTTTCCCCAGCTTTTTCATAGCTAAATCAGGAGATTTCTTAACTTTTTGCCGCTTTCAACCGAGAGATACGCATGCGAATCCGAGTCTTTACCTTCTTTCTTGTATTTGCTGCGCTGTTTATCGCTTCTTGCTCCCGAAAGCATAGCCCGCCGGCAGTGGGCGGTGCTCCCCCTGCTCAAATTGAGAAACTTCCTCCGGATGCTTCGACTGCGGAGCTGACACAAGCCCTGGATGCAGTGGTGCCCGTGGATGCCCGCTCTGACTCCTGGAAGGAAATTGCGGCAGTGGCCAAGCGGCTGCTCGATTGGCAGGAAGTTCTCAATGCCACGCGCGCTCCCGCCAAGCAGATCAACTTCCATCGGATTGTCATGGGCTTTCCCATCGACAAACCGATCGAATACAACGGCGACATCATTCAAAAGAAGTATCGCGATTCTCTCGAGGCTCTCCCCGCCGAGATGAAGGCCGTTGTCAGCAGCCTCACCCAGCCGCTTCCCGAAAAAATCCAGCTGAGCGGCGAGGAATTCGAAAACGCCGGGAGCCCGATCGTGAGGGCCTACGACCTTGCCACGCGCTGGGAAGCGTTGTCGCTGTACTTGAATCACTATGCAGAGAGAGAAACCCTGGACATCCGCGGTTACTACTTTCTTTCGCAGACCCCGGATTTGCAGGGGAAGCTCCAGCACTGGAACGAACTTCCCCAGGAGGAGGCGGGGCTCTATTCGGCTTGGCTCGTGGGCCTTTGCCGCAACAATGAACGCCCGCCTGGAATGTGCCGCAAGACTTTGGAAGAGGAGCGGATGGGAGGAGACCTCCGCGCCTATTACGCACGTTACATCGAGGCGGCCAAGGCGCTCTACGAAGGCCTATTCAAAATCCGCGAATCGCGCACCGACGTCAGCTGGAGAAGCAAGGCTCCCGCGGGCCCCGATTTTCCTTTCGTGAAGCCCGCGAAACCCGGCCTCGCCGACATCTTTCAGAATTCGGTCGAGAGTGCCTGGAAAGGAAACGGTTGGGCGCTCAGGCTGAATTATCTGGATACCGAAGATGCCGAGAAACCACATATTGTCTTTGAGCCGGGCGTGACCCCGCACGTGAACAGGCTGGGCGGTTCAGAGATTGTGATGGACGAGAACGTTCCTCTGGAGGGTAGCCTCAACCGGAGCGCCTTTGCTCACGAGTTCGGCCACATCATCGGCTTTCCCGACTGTTACGTGGAGTTTTACGACCAGAACCGAGGCGTGATGGTCAATTACCAGGCCGATCTGGCCAACATCATGTGTTCCCGTCTGGGCAAGGTGCTTCCCCTGCATTTCACCGAGCTCCAGCGCGTATACGGGGCCGGACGCAATCCGTCCGCCGCCAAGAAGAAGCGAAAAACTCGCTAGCATCTGAACGGCCCGGAAAATGGGCCCCCAGCTGACAGCTGTAAAAGTCTCAGCCAGCACCTTCCCCGCTAACCAAAGCTAACTCCCTGGATTTCCTTAAACGATTTCTGGCATAGGCCGTGCAAATTGGGCCAGACCATTTGTTGAACAGAAAAGGACCAAGCCCATGAAACCAGTACTCGTAGCTCTCACTGTCGTAACTCTTCTCGTTAGCGTGACCCCCGCCGAAGCCCGCTACTATACGGTGCGCGAGGTGGACACCCAATGCCGCAAATCCGGCAAAAAAGCCCGCCAGGGCGCAGGCTGGGGCGCCGCCATCGGCTGCGGTCTCGGCATGCTCCTGAACCGCGGTAACGACGCGGAAAACTGCGTACAGGGTGCAGTCACCGGTGCTGTCACCGGCGCGATGGTCGGCATCGCCGGAAGCTGCGAAGACCACGTTCGCTACGTGACCTACTGGGACCGCGGCCTCAACGACCGCCGCCGCTCCGACCGCTACGAGCAATGGGGCGATGGCTGCCGCGGACGCGTGGTCCGCGAAGGCTACCGCCACGGCCGCCGCGATATCGTCTGCCGCGAATACGAAACCTATAACCGCGTTTCCGACGGCCGCTCTTCCCGCGAAGAATACCACCGCGAAGTGGCCTGCCGAGAGCAGGGTCGCTGGACCCACGGCTACAGCTCGCGGGAAATGGACAGTGACGATCGCTTCGGCGACCAGGATCGTCCCCATGACCTCCGCGACCGCCGCTTCGACGGTCTCAGAGATGGCCCTGGCCACCACAACAACTTTCGGCATGACGAAGGCGACGATGAAGAGTATTTCCCTGCTCCGATGTCTGCCCCCGTTCGCTAAAGTCTAAGTCCTCTGGAAATCACCCTCTGCGAGCCCCCGCGCTCCAGAGGGTTTTTTCTTTCTGGGACAGCGCATTAGCGCTTGCCTCGGGTAGCGGTCTTCCATAAATTTGCTTCGCTATGACAAAACTCTTTTTCGCCCTTGGCCTCCTCCTCTTCTCCCTTCCCGTTTTCGCTTCCGACCTCAAGGTTGCTCTCGTGCTCGACAAGGGCGGCAAGGACGATAAGTCCTTCAACGCCGCCGCATTCGCCGGCTCCACCAAGGCCGAGAAAGAGTTCGGCCTCAACGTCAAGGAAGTGGAAGCAACCGACGATGCCGCCATCGAGGGCATGATCCGCTCCTTTGCGCAGAAGAAGTTCGATCTCGTGATCGCCATCGGATTCTCTATGGCCGAAGCCGTGCGCAAGGTGGCCTCGGCTTATCCGAACCTCAAGTTCGCGCTCGTGGACGCCGAAGTGGTGCAGCCGAACGTGCGCTCGCTCATGTTCGAAGAGCATCAGGGCAGCTATGTGGTAGGCGCGCTCGCTGGCCTGCTCACCAAGAGCAACCAGGTGGGCTTTCTCGGCGGCATGGACGTGCCCCTGATCCGCCGCTTCGAGATGGGCTTCGAGGCGGGCCTCAAGAAAACCAATCCCAAGGCGAAGCTGGTGGCGAACTTCGTGGGCGTGACGCCAGAGGCCTGGAACAATCCCGCCAAGGCCAAGGAGCTCGCGCTTTCGCAGTACAGCCAGGGCGCCGACATTGTGTTCGCGGCTGCGGGTGCATCGAACTTTGGCGCCTTCGACGCGGCCGAGGATAAAAAGAAATTCGCCATCGGCTGCGACTCCAATCAAAATTGGGTGAAGCCGGGCTTCGTGCTCACCTCGATGCTCAAGCGGGTAGACCAGGCCGTCTATCAGGTGATCAAGGATTCCGTGAACGGCAAGTTTACGGGTGGGACTCATCGTTTTGGATTGAAAGACGGAGGCGTGGACTACGCCCTCGACCAGTACAACGAAAAGCTCGTGCCCGCCGATGTCCGCAAGAAGGTCGACCAGATCAAAAAAGAGATCATCGCCGGAAAAATCGCCGTTCCGGACTTCTACAAGAAGAATGCAAAAAAATAGCTCTCAGATCGAGCTGCGAGGGATCCGCAAGGTCTTCGGGGAAGTCGTGGCGAATGAGGACGTCTCCTTTTCCGTACGCAAAGGCTCGATCCACGCCATAGTCGGCGAGAACGGGGCCGGTAAAAGCACCGCCATGAAGGTGCTCTACGGGCAGTATGCTCCGGATGCAGGCGAAATTTTTGTCGGGGGAGAAAAAGTCTCCTGGCGTTCCCCCGCCGACGCCATCGCCGCCGGCCTCGGAATGGTTCACCAGCACTTCATGCTCGCGGGCTGCCATGATGCGGTCGACAACGTAATGCTGGCGGCCGGCGGTTCCGCATTTGGCGTTCTTGATTATAAAAATGCACGAGTGCGGCTGGAATCTCTCATGAAGGAGTTCCACATGGAGGCCCGCCTGGGAGTCCCGGTGGACAGGCTCTCCGTGGGGGAGCAGCAGCGGATCGAGATCCTGAAGCTGCTTTACCGCGATTCCAGTATCCTCATCCTCGATGAGCCCACGGCCGTTCTCGCTCCCTCCGAAATTGATGCGCTCTTTGCGACGCTCCGGGGGATGGCCGCGAGCGGAAAGACGATTCTGATCATCACGCATAAGCTGAAAGAGGTGATTGCGCTGGCGGATGCCGTAACGGTTTTCCGCGCTGGCCGCGTGGTGGGTGAGCGCCCCGTGAAGGGTTCCACCGTGAGCGAGCTCGCATCCTTGATGGTGGGGAGGAATGTTTCCTTCGATACGGGAGGCGAACGCCAGCCGCCCGGTTCAGACCTGGTTCTCGAGCTGCGGGCCGCCCAGCCGGTAAAGAAGCTCGAACGCCTGGGCTCCATGAGCTTTCGCTTGCATGCGGGTGAGATCCTCGGCGTTGCCGGGGTGGAGGGGAACGGCCAGACGGAATTGATCCAGCTCCTGCTTCATCCGCGGGAGAATCTCGAGAGCGGCCTATACAGCCTGCTGGGGAATTCGGTGGCGGGGTTGCGGTCACGGGAATTGCGCGATGCCGGCCTCGCCCTTTTCCCTGAAGACCGCTTGAACGAGGCGCTTTTACTCAGCGAGAGCTGCGAAGACAATTTTTTGCTCGGCCACCAGCGCGACAGCGGATATCGCAGGCAGGGAGTGCTGCTCGACCGCTTCTCCCTGCGCGCGGATTTCGCCCGCGCCGCGGAGGAGTTTGACATCCGCCCCGGCACTCCCCAGGCGATCGCCGGAACCTTAAGTGGAGGCAACCAGCAGAAGCTGGTGGTGGCGCGGGAATTGGCGTCCCGTCCCCGCTTCCTGCTGGCCGCTCAGCCCACGCGCGGCGTGGACATCGTGGCGATCGAATCCATCCATGCGCGGATTCTGGAGCTGCGCCAGAGCGGCTCGGGCGTGCTGCTGATTTCGTCAGAGCTCGATGAGGTGCTCAAGCTTTCGGACCGGCTTCTGGTGCTGTACCGGGGCAGGGTCGTGGGATCTTTCCTTCGAAAGGAGTTCGACGAAAAGAAGATCGGACTGCTGATGGCGGGAGGCCACGCATGAGCCGCTTTCTCCAGAGCTTGCTGCGTTCTTTCCTCGGCCTTGCGCTCGGGATCGGCCTTGGTTTGCTGCTGGCTTATGTTCAGGGCGACAGTCCACTGCATGTGCTTTCCGTGATCGTGAAAAGCGCCTTTGGCTCCACCTTCGACATCGGCACCACTCTCTTCTACGCCACTCCTTTGATCTTTACCGGTCTCTCGGTGGCTGTGGCCTTCCACGCCGGGCTGTTCAATATCGGAGCGGAAGGACAACTCAATCTCGCTGCGCTGGCTTGTAGCGCGGCGGCGCTCGCGGTTCCGAGCCTGCCGGGTTGGATTGCGCCTTTCTTCGCGCTCGGCTGCGGCTGTCTCATGGGCGCCTTCTGGGGCTGGATCCCAGGCTGGCTGCGCACGCGGCGGGGTAGCCATGAGGTGATCAATACGATCATGCTGAATTTCATCTCCGCCGCCCTCGTGAGCTGGGCGATCACGGCCTACTGGCAGAACCCGGAGGTGCAGAACCCCGAGACGAAAATGCTGGGAGAGAATTACTTTCTTCGCTCCTGGGATCCGGTGGCCCGGCTTTTCGGCGATGCGCCGGCCAGCCTGGCCTTTCCCCTGGCGGTGTTCGTGGCGGTGCTCATCTGGGTTTTTCTGTGGCGCACGCCCTGGGGTTTTGAGCTCCGTGCCTGCGGCACCAACGAAAAGGCGGCGGCCACGGCCGGCATCGATGTCGCCCGCACGCGGCAGTGGGCGATGGCGCTCGCGGGAGCGCTCGCGGGCTGCGTTGCCCTTGGCGAAATTCTCGGGGGTGTGGGAAAATTCCGCCTCGGCTTCTCTCCTGAGTACGGATTCATCGGGATCGCGGTGGCTTTGCTCGCCCGCAACCATCCCATCGGAATCATCTTCTCGGCCCTGCTCTTCGGCGCGCTTCACAAGGGCGCGGCGGATCTGGATATCGAAACAGAGCATGTGACCCGCGACCTGAGCCTCGTAATCCAGGCGCTGGTGATCCTCTGCGTGGCTCTGGCGGGGGCATGGAAGGGAAGGGGGAGCCGCCGATGACCTACGACTTTATCCTTTCCGTCCTGCGCATGGCTACGCCTCTCCTGTTCGCCGCGATGGGTGGCCTGCTGAGCGAGCGTTCCGGCGTGATCAATATCGCGCTCGAAGGGCTGATGCTGGTGGGCGCCTTTGTGGCAGCCGTGGCCACTCTCCATTGGGGCTCTCCCGCGTATGGGTTTCTCGCAGCCGGTGCCGCCGGATTCTTTGCCGGGCTGTTTTACGCCTTCACCGTGATCCATGGCCGTGCGGGGCAGATCGTGGCCGGCACGGCCTTCAATCTTCTGGCCGTGGGGCTGATCCCGCTTCTTTTGAAGATGCTCTACGATTCCACGGGCGGAACGCCGGCCTTGCCGGCCGAACAGCGCTTCCAGTATTTCCCGCTCTGGTTCGTTTTCGTGGTCGGGGCGATGGTATGGCTGTTCATCACGAAGATAAGAGCTGGTCTGTGGGTGAGCGTGGCGGGCGAAAATCCTGATTCACTGGACGCGGCCGGAGTTTCGGTGGCGAAGGT
The DNA here is from genome assembly GCA_036559405.1 of Bdellovibrionota bacterium. Classification (GTDB taxonomy): domain Bacteria; phylum Bdellovibrionota; class UBA1018; order CAIPTA01; family CAIPTA01; genus JAKFYM01. The sequence continues at coordinate 32,659 of DATBTF010000118.1, read as the reverse complement.
GCGCTATTTCGCCGTGGGTGCCTCCGGAATGCTGGCGGCCCTCGGGGGCGCGAGCCTCTCGATTTTCCTCGCCAGCGGCTATTCGCGAAATATGGTGGCGGGCCGGGGTTTCATGGCGCTGGCGGCGCTCATCCTCGGCAAATGGCGCCCGCCGCTCGCAGTGCTGGCCTGCCTCTTTTTCGGACTCACGGAGGCGCTCCAGATCCGTCTCCAGGGCGCTGTGGTGGGCGGTATGACGGTTCCCGCCCAGCTGGTGCAGATCATCCCCTATTTCGCCACGATCGTGGTGCTGGCGGGCTTTGTGGGACAGGCGAAGCCGCCCAAGGCCCTGGGTCGCGCTTTATAAATAGATTTTAGTTTATGGAAATAAAGAAGGCTTGGGAGCAGCCACCCCTGACCGCTGCCCAAGCCTGACACGGAAGTCCCTTGAGTATCCCCCGTATTCCGTAGGTTCATACACTCTATCGGATAGGATTTTGCGCACCTTGAAGAAAAAATAGTGGATAACTACATGGATTTATTGTGCTATTTTAGCGGTCACCTTTTTCCGGGTAAAAATCGCAAATCCTTTTTTCAGTCTGCCAAGTCTTAAACAGCATTTCAGCCTGAGCCCCGTGTATAAGGCAGCTGATGGAAAATCGCTGGGACATCATCGTGCTGGGAGCGGGGGGAGCAGGGCTTTTCTGCGCCGCCACGGCCGCTGCCCGGGGACGGCGCGCGCTCGTGCTCGACCATGCCGATCGCCTCGGCAAGAAGATCCTCATCTCCGGGGGTGGGCGCTGCAACTTCACCAATACCGGAGCGGGCCCGGCGAACTATTTCTCCGACAACGAGCATTTCGCCAAAAGCGCCCTCTCGCGGTTCACGCCCCAGGACTTCCTCGAGCTGGTGAAGAAGCATGGCATTCCGTTTTACGAGAAAAAGTTCGGGCAGCAGTTCTGCCGCGACTCCGCCCAGTCTGTCGTCGATCTTTTGAAGAATGAGTGCGAAGGCGCCGGCGCGGAAATCCGCCTGAACACGAAAATTGAAAAAATGGGCAGCTGCGCCCCCGAGGAAAACGGCGGCGCGCGCTTCTGGGTGCGCACAGCGGAAGGCAATCTATACGCGGAGTCCGTGGTGGTGGCCACGGGCGGGCTGTCCATTCCGAAAATCGGCGCCACCGACCTCGGCTACCGCATCGCCCGGCAGTTCGGCCTCGAAGTTACCGAGCTCGCGCCCGCGCTCGTCTCGCTCACGATGGGAGACGACTTCCTGCGCGTCTTCGGCGGCCTCTCTGGAGTGAGCGTGGATTCCACGGTCACCGTGAACGGCAAAAGCTTCCGCGAAAACATCCTTTTCACGCATACGGGCCTTTCCGGCCCGGCTATCCTGCAGGCCTCGCTGCACTGGTTTACGGGGGACGCGATCATCGTGGATCTCTCTCCGGATCTGCGCCTGGACGATTTTCTTTTGGCGGAGAAGAAGGCCGGCAGCCGAAAGGAAATCAAGACGCTGCTCGCGGAACGTTTCAGCGCGCGCTTCGCGGAAGCGCTGGTGACGGAGTTCGCGATTCCCGGCGGCCCGCTGATCGAGAAGGCCGACCAGAAATTGCGCGAGCTGGGCCAGCAACTTCATGCGTGGAGGCTCGTGCCCGTGGGCACTGGCGGATACGGAAAGGCGGAGGTGACCCGTGGGGGAGTGAGCACGGCCGAGCTCTCTTCAAAAACGCTCGAAGCGAAAAAAGTGCCCGGACTTTATTTCATCGGTGAAGTGGTGGATGTGACGGGCTGGCTTGGCGGTTACAATTTTCAATGGGCGTGGGCTTCTGCCGCGGCTGCAGGAAGCAGCAGTTAGCAAATTTTTTTGCTATGAAAAATCTCCCATATCGTCGGAAAAACTCTTAAGTGACTAGAATAATGTTGGAAACTCTTTTTGTGCCTGGGTTGACAGTCTGTTGAACCGTGCAGTAGCTTCACCAACGGAAAAGCGAAAGCTTTTCTATTTCCTCTAAGAAGGAAAGACAGGGGTTGGCGGCGGATCCGCAAGGATTCGCCGCCATTTTATTTTTTAGAGATCGCGCGACATCCGTTTTTCGATGCGTCCGCCGCGGTATTTCTGGTGCATGAGATCGAAGAGCGAGAGCTCGTCAGATCCTTTCACTTCATTCTGCGCCTGCTGAGAAGGTTCCTTCGCCGCCTCAGGCTGCGAGAAAAGCGGATCCTTAAGCGGGCTCAGGCTGCCGATTTTCTGCTTTTTCGAAGACGCTTTGTCGGAAGATTTTTCCGTATTGGCGGTTTCCACCGCGCCTTTATCGCGCAGGCTTTCACGAAGGGCGTCGCGCATGGCGGAGCCGGTGTCGCGGGCGATGGATCTCGCCGTTCCCTTTCCACCAGGCCGATAGACGTTTTCGCCCTTCCTCGCCTGGGCCTCGAGGCGGGCCAGGATCAGCTGCTTGTCTTCTTCCGAGAGAGTCTTGCCCATTTCCAGCGCCTTGAGCGTTTCCATCTGCGAGAGACGGGCTTTCAGCGCATCAGCGAAGGCCGCTTTGCTGCCGGGGTGGTTCACAGCGCGTTTTACGAATTCCTCGCGAGCGAAGTTATAGCTCGTGGCGAACTCATCCAGCACGCGGTCGTTCTGGGTGGCGGTGGTCACAGCAGTAGCCAGTTCGTCATTGCTGAACGAGTCAGCTCCTTTGGCGAGCGTGCCGTTCTTCTCGGCGAGCGCGCGCATCTCTTCCGCCGCTTCCATCGCCTTGAAACATTCATTGGCCTGGAATCCGCCCATGGCTCTATCGACCAGCATCATGTTCGCGCCCTCCGCCTGGCAGCGCACGGCTAACTGGGCGGCTTGTACGGCACCTGTGAAGTCTTCCGTTGCTGCCTTCTCATACGAGCGGGCTTGTTGCTCGCCACTGTCCGAACTCGCTGGCTGCGTGGCTGCGGGCGCCGGTTCGGGCTCTGCTTGGGTCACTTGAGAGGGAGTGGGAGCGGGAGCCGGTGCAGGAGGCGGTGCCGGTTTTGGCGTCGCTGTTTCAGTAGTACCATAAGCAGGAAGAGGAGCAGGAGGCGCAGGTGGGGGCGCGGCGGCTACGGGAGCCGTACAGCAGCTGATAGTGACAGTCATGTCGGGATCTTGAAAGAGATTGGTCGTCGAGTTCCCCCAGCAGAAGTAGCCGATTTCTTTTTTGCTGGAATCCTTGACGACGTTGCCGATTAAGCCGTTTCCGCCCGGCTCGCAGTGGTTGGGAGAACAGCCGCCGGAGCCAGATTGATAAACAGGATGGTCCGTAGGGCAGGTAGCATCGACTCTACCGCAACTGTTGGTGACCTTTTTCGAGACCGGTATGCAGGTCTGTCCGACGGCAAGCGCAGACTGCGTCGTGAAAAAGACCCCAAGCAAAAAAAGAGAGATTCGTGACATAAGCCCCCCAAGACCTTCGGAAACCACGGCTTCGCCTGACTCCAAAGCCCCCGTTTATTATCGACCTGTTCGCCCAGCGGCTTGAGCGTCCAAATATTTGTATTTATTGATAATTTATGTGATATCGGGCTGGCTCTAGCGTGTTTTCGCCACCTTTTTCCAGCGCTCCCAAATGCGCACACTGTAGCGGTCGCCAACGACGAAAGGCACCCGCGCCGTCATCAGCCCGAAAACGATGCTTACGGCGGTCACGGCCACCTGGAAAGTGAACGCGATGCCCGTGTCCTGGTCGCCAGAAGCGAAATATCTGAAACTCGAAAGCGCGAGCATGCCGGGAAGCATACCGACGATGCCCGGCACGGAAAAAACCTGTGACGGCAAGCGGAACACGCGCCCCAGCGCGAGGCTCACCACGCCGACGACCACGGCAGCCAGATAGGGACCGCCCGCCGCTGCGCTCGTATGCAGGAGGGCCTCGAGCGCCACCCAGCCCGCGAGACCCGTAAGCGTGCTCCAGAGCAAAGCGCGGAGGGGCACCTTAAAAAGCACGCCGAAGCAGGCGATGTTCAGAATCACGCCGAACACGGAGACGAAAAAGGTGGAATGCTTGGCCGCCACCGGCTGCAGGACGCCGCGCAGCTCGAGCGAATAGGCGATCTGCTGGAAGAGCAGATACGCCAGTCCCAGCGCAAGGAGGGCGAGCGTGGCCTGCATGAATTTTGCCGTGCCCGAGACAAGGTTCTGCTCAGCCAGCTCGGCGATGGCCGTGGTGAGCGCTAGCCCTGGCACCAGCAGCATGATGCCGCCGATGGCGTAGGCTTCCATCGCGAGCGGGGCCACGAAGGCGTGGGCGATCGCGGCGCAGACGAGGGTCAGGAAGGCGCCGGCGAAGTCGGAGAAGATCGGATTCGAAACCTGCCGTCGCAGCACATGGTTGATCACGAACCAGGCGAAGGCCGTGATGGCTCCGCTCACGGCGGCGGCCACGGGCTTCTGGTAGGTCATGTAACTGGCCACCATGCCGGCGACGAAAGCGGCGGCGGCAGTGTACTGCTTGGAATAGATGGGCGGTGCCACCATGGCCACGGCCAGGGCGGAGGCGGCTTGGGGCAAGGGTATTTCCTGAGCGAAGAGTGCCCTGAGAATCTTTTCGAGCTCCACGAGCTGGCCGAGGTTGGTGCCTGTTTCGCGGATTCGGGCCAGGGCCGTGGTGGGATCGTCGGTGGTTCGGGGGTCGTTGAGGGTCACGAATACGCCGGTGGGGGTGGCGAACACTTCGGTTTCACGTCCATAGAGCGCGCCTATGCGAATGAGATTGTCTTCCAGACGGGAGGTGGGGCCCCCGCTGTTCAGGTAGAGGCGGGCGAAGGCCATCATGAAGCCGAGGATCTCGCGGTCGCTAGGGGAGGTCTTCATAGCGTACCTCCAGGATCTCCACGTCTTCCTCCCCTTTGGGGGTCTTCACCGTAACAGCCTCGCCCTCGGTTCCCGTGAGCAGAGCGGTGCCGATGGGCGAAATCCACGAGATCCGGCCGTTCACGACGTCGGTTTCGTCGATGCCCACAATGGAGTAGGTCCGCTTGCGGCCGTCCTCGCCCTCCACTGTCACAGTGGCTCCGAACTTCACCTTCGGGCCTGTCTGCGACTGGGGGTTCACCACATGCGCGATCTCGATGCGCTTGGAGAGGAAACGGATGCGGCGATCGATCTCCCTCAGCTTTTTCTTTCCGTACAAGTAATCGCCATTTTCCGAGCGGTCGCCGTTCGAGGCCGCCCAGCTGACCACTCGAACCAATTCTGGCCGGTCCACGTCGAGTAGGCGGCGAAGCTCTGTCTTCAGGCGATCGAGGCCGCCTGGGGTGATATAGTTTTTCCCTCCGGGAGGGGCCGGAGCTGTTGGTTCGCCCCCGTCCTCGTCGTCATTTTCGTCTTCTTTTACAAAGGCCTTGCTCATTTCCCCCTCAGAATAGCCTTTATCGACGTCAAAATACCATTGGCCCGCCTTAACGCTTGATTTGCTGCGGTGAGCCGACTATAAGGGCGGGACACAAAATTTTCAGGGGGACAGTATGAGGGGATTGCTTACTTCGATACTCTTGGCTCTTTTGGTGGTACTGGCGCCGAACGCGGACGCCCGTAACCGGAACAACGGCTGGAACAACAATCAGAGCCGCGACTACAGCCAACCCCGCAACGACTCCAACAACCTCCCTCCCTGCGTGGACAAACGCGGCGAGGAGATGGATTTCAACAACCAGCAGGTGGCCCAGTGGAAAACCTCCACCAAGAACGGCTACCAGGACCGCGGCTACGTGAAAGGCACCTTCACCCGCTGGTACAGCGACCGCAATGGCCACGTTCACTTCCAGATGGAGCTGACGGGCACCGACACCACCCTCGAGGTGATCTACAACACCCAGTTCGGCGAAGTGGACCGCAACATCCGTACCGGCGTGGAAGTGATCGCCTGTGGCGACTACATCACCTCCACCAAGCAGACCCGCTATCCGGTCTCACCGGACCTGGCGATCATCCACTGGATCCACAAGAGCATGAACGGCAGCCATCCTTCAGGCTTCCTGATGATCGACGGCCAGCTCTACGGCCAGGAAGACGCCCCGCCGCGCGGCAACCACAACTGGCAGCGCAATCGCGGCAACAACGATAACGGCAACGAAGGCGACGATAACAACTAGGCTAGAGCGTCGCCGCCGATCCCACGAACTGCTCGGATTCCGTGGAATGCTTCATCGCGCTCGTGGATGCCTGGCCCTGGGTCACGGCGTTCAGCACTAGATCGAAGTAGCCGGTGCCCACTTCGCGTTGGTGCTTGGTGGCCGTATAGCCGTCCTTCTCACCTGCGAACTCTTCGTCCTGCAGCTGCACATAGGCCGTCATGCCCTGGCGGGAATAGTTTTTCGCGAGCTCGAAGGTGCGCAGGTTCAGCACGTGCCAGCCGGCGAGGGTGATGAACTGGAACTTATAGCCCATGGCATTCAGCTCTTTCTGGAAGCGCGCGATCATCGCGCCGTCCAGGTGCCGTCTCCAGTTGAAAGAGGGCGAGCAGTTATACGCCAGCGGCTTGCCCGGGAACTTCTTGTGAATCGCATCCGCGAACTGCCGCGCCTCCGCGAGGTCCGGCGTGGAAGTTTCCATCCATACGAGATCCGCGTAGGGCGCGTAGGCAAGTGCGCGGGCGGTGGCGCTTTCCACTCCGGGCTTGGTCACGAAGAAGCCCTCGGGCGTGCGCTGGCCGGTGAGGAAAGGGCGGTCGGCCGGATCGACATCCGACGTCAGGAGCGTGGCCGCGTGGGCATCGGTGCGGGCGATGATCAGCGTGGGCACTTCCGAAACGTCCGCCGCGAGGCGGGCAGCCGTGAGAGTGCGGATGAACTGGCTCGTGGGGAGCAACACTTTGCCGCCAAGATGGCCGCATTTCTTTTCGGAGGCCAGCTGGTCTTCGAAGTGCACGGCGGAGGCGCCGGCTTCGATCATCGACTTCATCAGCTCGAAAGCGTGCAGGGGGCCGCCGAATCCGGCTTCGGCGTCGGCCACGATGGGCACGATCCAGTCCGTGCCTGTTTTGCCTTCGCTCTTCTCGATCTGGTCGGCGCGGATTAGGGCGTTGTTGATCCGCTTCACCACGGCCGGAACGGAGTTGGCGGGATAGAGGCTCTGGTCGGGGTAGGTATGGCCGCTGAGGTTGGCATCTGCGGCCACCTGCCATCCGCTGAGGTAGAGGGATTCGAGCCCGCCTTTCACCATCTGCACGGCTTGGGCGCCGGTCATCGCCCCCATTGTGGCGATATGGTCGTTTTGCTGAAGGCGTTCCCAAAGCTTGGTGGCCCCGAGTTTGGCGAGGGTGTGTTCAACTTTCACCGTGCTTTGCAGTCGCTCCACCTCATCGTAGGAATAGGGGCGGGTGATGCCTTTCCAGCGGGGGGAAGTCTGCCAGTCGGGATGGTGCTTTTGCATGGGATTGCTCCTCGGTTAGTGGCCGTTGGTTTGGGTTTCGGTCTGAATCATATCGTAAGCGGGCTTGGTCAGGAACTCTACAAACTCGTGATGCAGCACAAGGTAGTCCATCAGCTTGCGCACGCGCTTGGCATCTATCTCGCCGATTTCCCCGGAATTTTGGAGAGCGGACAGCTCGTCCTTCAGAAAGTCCCGGTAGAAACTCTCGGAGAAAAAGGTGTAGGCGCCCTTTCCAGTATGGAATACCACGTTGTGCTGCAGCCATTGCCAGAGCTGCGCCCTGGAGATCTCGGCGGTGGCGGCGTCTTCCATCAGGTTATGGATGGCCACGGCACCCTGGCCCTGCAGCCAGCGGTGGATATATTGGAGCGCCACCGAGATATTGGTGCGGATGCCTTGCTCGGTGATCTCGGTCGGAAGGTCGCGGGGCAGGAGGTCGGCCGGCAGCACTTGGATATTTCCAATCATATGCTTCTGGTCCGGCGCGCCCTCCAGCTTGTCCACGAAAAGTTTTTTCACCAGCGGCACCAGATCCGGGTGGGCCACCCAGCTGCCGTCGAAGCCCAGCGCGATCTCGCGCTCTTTGTCGGCGGTCACCTTTTTAAAGGCAATCTCGTTCACCGCCTTGTCCTTTCGGGAAGGGATGAAGGCGCTCATGCCGCCGATGGCGTGCGCGCCTCGGCGATGGCAGGTCTGCACCATCAGCTCGCAATAGGAGCGCAGGAAGGGCAGGTCCATGGTGATCCGGGCCCGGTCCGGGAAGGGCGTGGCACTGCGGGAGAACTTCTTCAGTATGCTGAACAGATAGTCCCAGCGGCCGGCGTTCAGGCCGGAGGCGTGCTCGCGAAGTTCGAAAAGGATCTCGTCCATCTCGAAGGCGGCGGTGATGGTTTCAATCAATACAGTGGCACGAATGGTTCCGCGGGGAAGTCCGAGCGCCTCCTGGGCGTACACGAACACCTTGTTCCACAGCCGGGCTTCGGTGCTGCTTTCGAGCTTGGGAAGGTAGAAATAGGGGCCGCTGCCGCGATCGAGCAGCGCCCTGGCGTTGTGGAACAGGTGCAGCCCGAAATCGAAAAGGGAGCCGGAGCAGGCGCGGCCGTCCACCAGGAAGTTGGCTTCCGAGAGGTGCCAGCCCCGGGGACGCACGATCAGAGTGGCTCCCCGGCTGTTTTGTTTATAGGTCTTCTCGGCCGTCTTCAGCTCCAGCGTTCCACGGGAGGCGGCGTAAAGGCTCTGCTGCGCGAAGATCACATTTTCCCAAGTAGGGGAGAGGGAATCCTCGATATCGGCCATGAAAACGTCGGCGCCCGAGTTGAGGGCGTTGATCATCATCTTCGCCTCAGCCGGTCCCGTGATCTCCACATGGCGGCGCTTGAGGTCGGGGGGGCAGGGAGCTACGGTCCACTGGGCCGAGCGCACGTTATTCGTTTCCGCGGGGAATTCCAGGCGGCCGCCGCTTTTCAGCCACTCGGCCTGTTCCGCGCGCCGGTTGAGCAGCTCGCTGCGTTCGGAACGGAACGTCCGCTCGAGCATGGTGATGAATTGCCGCGCTTCCGGGCTCAGCACCTCTTCCGTGGCCCGCGCCAGGATGGATCGGGCTTCCAGTCGTGCTTTAAGGGGGTGTTGCGGTTGGGTTTGGTTCATGCGAATTGCTTGGGCTGCCATTTTCAATTTCATAACGTGCAAAAAATCCCCGTGCAAAAAAAATCGAAAAGAAAAACGCCACAGCCATATTTAGAGTAAATATTCTTTTTGCAAAATTAGAGTTCTGACTCTAAAACAATACTGCCGCTTCCCACCGGATGCAATAAAAATGCTAGTGCCCGGGACGGGTTGGATGGATAAGGGAGAGAGCGGGAATTTCCAGAGGAGACCGAATGAGAGCGCAGCCACTTATACGCAGTAAAAGAATCACCAATCGCGACAAGATCCTGAGCGAGAGCGTGGGGATCTTCAATCGCATGGGCGCGGGCTCCACGAGCACGAACCACATTTGCGCCGCGCTGGCGATCAGCCCCGGCAATCTGTATTTCCACTTCAAGAACAAAGAGGAGATCGTGGCTGCCATCTTCCAGCAGATGTGCGAAGAAACTTACGGCCTCTGGAAAAGCGCCTTGGCGGAGGAAACCTTTCTTCCGCCCATGGCATTCATCGAGCGCTCGATGGAAATCTTCTGGCGCTACCGCTTTTTCCACCGCGAGATGTACCACCTGCGGCGCCAGGACCCCGTGCTCAGCAAGCTCTGGCACAAACACCTGGAGAAAACCCGCCGCTTCATGCGCGCAGCCTTCCACAAATGGGTGCGCAAAGGCCATGTGACCACGGTGGGCGACGCCTTCACGTTCCGGATGATCAACGACATCGTTCTGGTGACGGCGAGCTCGTTCTTCCAGTTCTACGAGAGCCCGGAGCGCCCGGCCACCACCAAGCCGCTCCAGCTGGCGAACCAGTATCTGGCCCGCTTCCTGGAGCCCTATTTCACGCCGGACTATGCGCGGCAGGTAACGATCCAGTAGCTATTTGCGTTCTTTCCCGATCGCCTGGAGGCGGGCGTGGATCTTCTTCCAAAGCTCGGCTATCGGCGAGTCGGGGGCGTGGTCCGGCCGCGGCGCGAAGTTCGCGGGCGGCAGGATCGAAAACCACGGGATGAGGCGGGAGCTTTTTTCCGCTTTAAGCACGGCCTCTCCCACCCGCAGCACCTGGGCGCTTTCGAGGCGCCCGGCGCTCAGCTCGGCGCAGGCAAGGTCAAAGGCAGTGAAGAATCCCTGGCTCCCTTCGGGCAGCTCACGGCCCTTCACCACCCGCAGGTAGCGGGCGGCCACCTTCTTCGGGTGTCGCAGGGCCACTCGCGCGAACACTTCGGGATCATGCTCGGTATCGTCGCCGATCAGCAGCACCGGTACGGCCGATTTTTCCACCAGCTCCAGGATCGCCTTGAGTTTGTAGCGGATGATCGAGGTCTGCCGGATCCAGTCGCGCAGCACGAGCTTCGCCTTGGGAAAACCGTTGGAGGAGAGGAAGAACTCCACCTTGCGCCGGATCTGCGGGGGAGACGAGCTCACCACGATGAAAGTCGAGCCAGGATTGCGGGCGAGCAGTTCGGTATAGAGCTGGGCCATGCCGGCGAAGGCCGAAGTGCGGAAGAGACCGCGGTAAACCGTGACCAGCTTCGACTGAGTATGCGAGATCTTGATGGTATCATCGAGATCACTGATCAGCAGAAGCGGAGACCCGCTGGGGTTTTCCATAAAGCCTCAGGCTAGAATCCGAACTCCAGCCCAGCGAGCAGCTGGGAGTCGTTGAATTTGCGTTCCCCGCCGGCCGCCGTGCTGTTGTTCTTCAGGCCGATGGTATAGCGGCCATCGAACAAAAGATAGGTGAGCGGTGCCAGCCGAAGCGCGAGAGCCAGGCTCGTTACGATGCCGTGGTCGGTCGCCGTCTGGTTCAGGGTGGCGGGTGAAACCACCCGGGTGGTGCTGCTGCTTCCGGTTGTGGTTGTCTCCGTGATGTCGCCGCTCACCTTTGCGAAGTAGCCGCCGATGCCCAGAGAAAGAGTGCGTCCCAGGTGCGCCCGCAGGAGCGCGGGGAACTCGTACATCTTGCCCGAGTAGGCGATCTTCGAACCTGTGTCGCCCGCCTTCTCGAATTTTCTCCCGACAGAAAGCGCGCCCAGCTCGAGGCCGAAGAGCGGCACGAAGCGGAACTCCATCAGCACGCCGTAACCGTAAAACGGCTTACCCTGGTAATCCGTGCCGGGTTCTTGAGGCTCGGAAGAGAGTGCGGCGCCCACGAAAGCAATCCGGGCGGCTTGAGCGGCTGGGGCGGAGAGGCAAAGGATGAGAAAGAGAACTGAGTGAAGACGCATGCCACCTCCTTGTGTTCACGGTCCTAGCTATTAGGATAAGGCTTTGGCAGACGGGGCTCCAGGGATTATATAAGATACTGAATTTGCTAGATTAATTCCATTGCATCCCAAGGAGCGCTTGACTGTCCCCAGGTTTAGAATTATTCTAAATCCATGAGCAAGACCCACGAAAAAGCCCGAACCCACTGCCTGAGCCCCTCGGAGATCGAGAGCCGGCTCACGCAGGCGGGCGTACAGCCGACCGCCCAGAGGATTGCGATCTGCCGTTTCGTGCTTTGCGAGGCGGATCACCCCACCGCCGAAGAGGTGAAGGCCTGGGCCGACAAAAACTTCCCCAAGCTCAGCCTGGCCACGGTTTACAACACCCTTCACCTTCTGGTGAATGCCGGCCTGCTCAAGGAGCTCAAGTTCCCGCACTCGGAGAAGGTGATCTACGACAATAATATTTCCCCTCACTACCATTTTCTCGACGAGAAAACGGGCGAGCTCTTCGACCTCAGCCCCGACGAAGTGGAAGTGAGCCCGAAGTTGAAATCGATCTTTCAGGTGAAAAACGTGGAGGTGCTCCTGAAGGGGAGCGTGCGCGGCTAAAAAAATTTGGTCGATATTTAGAATTATTCTAAATAAAGAGGCCTTCTAAATGACAACGAACGAAAGGAAACACCATGACAACGACAACCAATAGAATCGCCAATATCGGAGAGCAGCTTCCGGCCTTCAAGATGCCGGGAGTGGTCTCGCTCGAGAAGGGCAAAGAGTTCCGCGATTTCACCCAGGCCGACCTCAAAGGTAAATGGGCCGTGGTCTTCTTCTGGCCGCTCGACTTCACCTTTGTCTGCCCGACGGAGATCGCCGAGTTCAACAAAGAGCTGAAGAACTTCCGCGACCGCGAGGCCGAAGTGTTCGGAGTGAGCACCGATTCGCAGTATGTGCACCTCGCCTGGAGGAATTCGCACCCTGACCTCAAAGGGCTGAACTTCCCCATGCTCGCCGACAATAAAAAGGAGCTTTCGGAGGCGCTCGGCGTTCTCCATCCTGCCGAGAAGATCCCCCTGCGGGCCACCTTCATCGTGGATCCCGAGGGCGTGATCCGCCACGTGAGCGTCTACGACCTGAGCGTGGGCCGGAACGTGAGAGAGATTCTGCGCACCCTCGATGCGCTCCAAACCGATGAGCTCTGCCCCTGCAACTGGGAGAAAGGCAAAGCCACCCTTGGCTGAGGAGGAATCATGAGCACCACGGAATTCCAGTCACCTCTCGCGGAGCGGGCGACCACCATCGCCCGCGACCTCAACCTCAACCTGCAGAAGCTGATGAACGAGGGACATCTTGAGCAGCTGGAGGCAAATTTGTCCCTTCTCGCGGCGGCGCGAGCCGTTGGTTACTACGAGCTCGCGCAAGTTGCGAAAGCCAGGCTCGCTTCACTCGGGATGAGCGAGCCGGAGCTGCGCGAGGCCGAGGAAAGCGCTGCAATAATGGGAATGCTGAACACTTACTACAAGTTCCGCTCTTTCATCGCCAAGGCAGGAGACGAAAAGGCCGACGAATACAGGACGACCGGCCTGCGGATGACTTCTTTGGCGAAGCCTTTACTGGGTAAGACATTGTTCGAAATGCTGGCTTTTACCGTGTCGGTAGTAAATGGGTGCGAAACTTGCGTGATCTCCCATGAACGGGTGTTGCGCGAGGCGGGAATGGGTGCGGAAAAAGTGCACGACCTGGCCCGTATTGCCGCTGTGGTGAAAGCGCTGAAGGTTTTGAGTGAAACAAACGCGTAAGGAAGGAAACCATATGGAACACGTCAACACGGGAATCTCCGACAGCAACCGCAAAAAAATCTCCGACGGGCTGGCGCGCTTGCTCGCCGACACCTACACCCTTTACCTCAAGACCCACAACTTCCACTGGAACGTCACGGGCCCGCAGTTCCGCACTCTCCACCTGATGTTCGAGGAGGAGTATAACGAGCTTGCGCTGGCCGTGGACCTGATCGCCGAACGGATCCGCGCGCTCGGGCACTTCGCACCTGGCTCGTACCGCGAATTCGCCAAGCTGGGCACAATCCGCGAGGCCGACGGGGTTCCGAAGGCCGAGGAAATGATCCGCCAGCTCGTGGAGGGGCATGAGACCGTGGCCCGCACCGCGCGCGATGCCTTTCCGGGAGCGGACGATGCTTCCGACGAGGCCACGGCCGATCTGCTCACACAGCGCCTGCAGCTGCACGAGAAAACAGCCTGGATGCTGCGCAGCCTGCTGGAGAAGTAGTTAAAGGCAGTCTTTGTCTTTGGACTTGGGCCGGCTGGCTCCGGCCTTTTTCTTTGTATCGGCGAGGGCGCAGTCGGTGATCTGGCGGCCGGCATCGCTGATTACCCTGTCGTCGTCTTTCAGCTTGGGGCCCTCGGCTTCCATTTTCGTCGCGCAGTCCTGCTGGTTCTGGGCGAGCATGTCGCGGCATTCGCTCTCCGCCAGCGAAAAGCATTTGCGGAGGTAGCTTCCGTTGGCGCAGCTCGCGCCGGTCTGGAGCTTCGAGAAGTCGAGCGCCTTCTGCATGCTCGCGCTCAGTGGCTTCGCGCGTTGAGTTGTGCCCGTGCACACGTTGTACTCATCCATGCGATCTTTGGGCATGTTAAGGAGATGCTTCTTGGTCATCTCGACCGTGATGCATTCGAGCACCACTTTGTTGGCTTGCTCCTTGGCGTGGTCGCCTTCGATGTATTCCGGGATGTCGGGAAGTACACTTTCCTGGCAGGGGGCAAAGGCCTCTTTGATGGCCTTCTGGCAGGCTTTACGGTCCTTGAACAGGCAGCGCCAGCGTTTCTGTTCATCTTCACACTGCTCTTCATACAGAGGGGGCCCGGCTCTCTCGATCCAGATCCGGCGTTCCATGATGGCGCCTTCGCCGTGAGAAAATTCGGGGGAGTAAAGGGTTGCTAGGAAGAAGAAGAGCAGCTGCATGCTTTCTTCAGATTACGGTCTCCACTCGGCTTTGAAAAGCACAGCGAATCTGACAAGCGCGCTCGTTATCCGCTTCCGTGTGTCAGGCGTGCACGTCTTCCTTGGTGCGCGCGCCGAAGATGCCCTTGAGCTTGCCTTTGCTCCACAGACGGAAGCGGTCGATATAGGTATAGGCCGCGGGTACCACGAGTAGGGTGAGTAGAGTGGAGCTGATCAGGCCGCCGATGATCGCCACGCCCATTGAGGTGCGCTGGCGCGAGGCCTCGTTGAGGCCGATCGCGATGGGGATCGTGCCGGCGATCAGCGCCATCGTGGTCATAAGGATGGGCCGTAGACGCGTCTTGCCCGCTTCGATCATGGCTTTGGTGCGATCCATGCCCTCGGCCGTGCGCTGGTTGGCGTAGTCCACGAGCAGGATGGAGTTCTTGGTGGCCACGCCGATCAGCATGATCAGTCCGATCCGGGAGAAAATATTCAAGCTCTGTCCCGTCACGGCTAGCGCCACATAGGACCCGCAAATCGCGAATGGTACTGCCAGCATGATCGTGAATGGGGTCACAAAACTCTCATAGAGCGACGCGAGCACAAGGAAGATAAAGAGCATGCCGAATAACACTGCCGTGGCCATGCTCTCCGCCAGTTCCTTGAAGTTCTCAGCTTGGCCTACATAGGCGTAGCGCATATCATCCGGGAGTTTGATCTCTTCTTTGAAGGCTTTATCTAGATCGTTCATTACATCGCCCATGCCTTTGCCGGGAGTGATGTCCGCCTGGATCTGCACATAGCGGGCACGATCCTGGCGGGTGATTTTCGATGGACCGGTGGTTTCCACTGCCGTGGCCACATCGCGCAGGCGCACAAGGTTATTATTGATGTTCGGCACGTAGGTTTCGTTGAAGCTTTTCCGCAGGTCGCGTTGGTCGTCCTGGAGTCGCACGCGGATGTCGTATTCTTCGCCACCCTCACGGAACTTGGCCGTAGTAACACCCTCAATCTGGGTACGTAGCTCCGTGCCGGCCTGCATGGTACTTACACCTAACTTGTCGGCACGATTTTTGTCGATCGGGATTTGCAGCTCAGGCTTTCCGGCGCGGTAGTTGATGTCCACGTCGAGCAAGCCAGGGTGCTTCTTGGCAATGGCCAGAACCTTTTGCGAGTATTCCTGCAGCTTCTGCTGGTCTTGGCCGATGATATTCAGGTTGAAGGGGCGTTGGCCACCGCCTACGGCATCATAATCCTTCACAGCCACGTTCACAGAAGCATAAGGTTTCAGCTGTTCGCGCACTCTTGCTTTAAGCTCGCTGGTGTTCACCGAACGTTCTTTTGATTTCACAAGACGCACGAACGTCGTGGCCACGTTGGACTCGCCGTTCTGCCCGCCCACTACCAGTGCCGAGACGGCGACTTCTTTGTTTTTCCGGACTATTTCATCGATCTCGTGGCCGATCTTATTGGTCTCGTCGAGGGAGGAGCCGGGCGGAAGGTCGAAGCTTACCTGAAACTCCCCGGCATCCTGCGGAGGAAGGAAAGTGGAGGGTACGAATCCTCCAGTCTTGAAGCAGAGGTAAATCGCGAGACCACTCATCGCAAGAGTCTTGAATGGATGCCGCATGATCCATCCCATCAAGCCCTCGTAGCGGTTCTCCAGCTTATCTTGAAAGCGGGAAAACGCGTTTACTGCGGGAGACAATACAAAGCTCAAGAGCTGAAAGAATTTATAGAGAATGAAAATCGGGATAAGCAGCAGGGAAAGGATGGTGAGCAGCAACGTGAGCAAGGGGCGCAGGGCGGACCCGAGCTCGTTCCAGTTTCGCGCGACCAAGGCCGCAATGGCTCGTGGTATCGAAAGGAAAACTCCCGCGAATTCTTGTGCGTTACTGAATTGCCAAACACGCAACTTCCAGCCCCAGTTGCCGCCTTTGCCTGCAAAATACGCCGAAAGCATGGGTGCCACTGTCAAAGCGTCGAAGAGCGAGATCAGCATCGCGAAGCAGATGGTGAGGCCGAACTCCTTGAAGAACTGTCCCACCACGCCCTTGAGAAAACCCACCGGGCCGAACACGGCAAGCACGGTGAAGGTGGTGGCCACCACGGCGAGCTGAACCTCGAGCGTGCCGTTCAGAGCCGCCTTCAATGGATGCTCGCCCCTCTCGATATGCCGGAAGATGTTTTCGCGCACCACGATGGCATCGTCGATCAGCAGGCCCACGGACAAAGACAGTGCCAGCAGCGTCATCACGTTGATCGTGAAGCCCGCAATCGCCATCAGCACAAAGGCCCCGATCAGGGAGTTCGGCAGGGCGAGCCCCGTAATGATGGTGGAGCGTCCATTGGCGAGAAAGAAAAACACCACGAGCATTGAGAAGCAGATGCCGAAGAAAATCGATTCCTTAACGTCTACTACGTTAGCATCGATCCAAACCGAAGCATCGCGCACGATGGTCAGTTTGGGGTGGCCTTCGGTGTCTTTCATGGCGAGGTTCGCCTTGTCCATCTGCTTGATCGCGTTCTTCACCACGTTGATGGTGTTGGAGCCGCTCTGCTTGAACACCATGATGAAAAGCGATTTTTTGCCGTTCACGAAGGCGCGCGAGGCTTCGTCCTTCATGGTGTCCGTGACTTCGCCCACGTCGCCCACGGTCACGGGCACGTCGCTGCCGAAGAAGTTCACGATCGTGTTCTTGATGTCGGAGACGCGCGAAAACTCGCCGATCGAACGGAAGCTGAGCTCCTGCTTGCCCTGGTTCACCTTTCCCACGGGCACGTTCTGGCCGGCGGCCGTGAGCCGCTGGGCCACCTGCGAGGCGGAGATCTCGTGCACTTTCAGTTTTTTGCGGTCGAGCTTCACGTGAATTTCGCGCTCGCGCCCGCCGATCACTTCCACCAAGCCCACCTGGTTCACCTGCTCGATTTTCGGGCGAATGGTTTTATCGGCCAGCTGGAAGAGCTTTTGGTCTTCGAGATCGGCCTCGAGGGAAAGAATAAGAACGGCTTGATCACCTGGGTCGATCCGTCGGATCACGGGCTCCTGGATATCATCCGGCAGCTTGCGCTTCGCGCCGGACACGCGATCGCGGATCTGCTGTTCGGCGTATTTCACGTCGGTCTCGAGGGTGAACTCGGCGATCACCTGGCTCATGCCTTCGAGGTTGTTCGAGGAGAGACGCTTGATGCCGGAGATGGTGCTCACCTGGTCTTCGATCGGCTTGGAAACGAGAGTTTCCACCTCAGAGGGGCTTGCACCTGGGTAGGGAGTGGATACCACCACCACCGGAAAGGTCACGTTAGGGAAAAGATCCACGCCGAGGTTGCTGAGGCACCAGTAGCCAACGGCAAGCATCACGAGCACGAGGCAGGTGATGAAGGTGGGGCGCTTGATGGAAAGTTCAGCCAAGTTCATTCTTCACCTCGGAAAGTCTTCAGCTGGGCGATCAGCTGCAATACCTCGGCCTGGGTACGCAGGCGCAGGAGCTGCGACTGCGCATAATCCTGCTCGAAGGTCACGGCCTGGTAGGTGGTGGTGCGTCCGCGCAGCAGGCGCTGGCGCTCGTTTTCAAATTTTTCCCTCTGCACGCTCTCCACGGTATTGGCGAGCTTCAAGCGCGCGCGCGCATTCACGAGCCGCGCGCTGAGATCGCTCCATTCCTTGGCTTCTGAGTTGCGGGAGTGCTCGAGCTCGAGCCCGGCCGCCTCAATCTCCTGGTTGGCGCCCTTCAGCGCGCTCACCCACTGGGGTGCGTTGAGCGGCACCGTGAAGGTGAGGCCGATCGACTTGCTGGGGTGGTGGTTGCCGAAGGCTTCGCGTACTGCGTCCTTGCGCTCGGCCTCGCGCCCATTCCAGGAGTAGGCGCCGATGAGGTCGATGCTCGGCTTCAGATTCTCCTTGTCGAGCTGCGCCTGTGCCTGCTTGGCTTTGGTGCGCTCTTCGGCGGCCTGGAGGTCGAGGCGCGCGCCCTTGCGCTCGGGAGCAGGCATCTTCAGAGTTTCCTCGATCGACGGCAGGGCCACGGCTTCGGGAACCGATTCCCCGGGCAGGCTTCTCAGGAGGTTGAAGGCACGGGCGCTTCCTTTTTCTTCCTCGAGCGCATTCGTGAGTTCGAGGCTGTGGAGATCGTAGCTGGCCTGGGCCTGGAGAAGATCGCTTTTGTCGCCGAGCTGAAGCCCAACGCGGCGCCTGGCCCACTGGAGCAGTTTTTCCGCGCGGGCGAGCACGTCTTTCTGCACCTGCACGGATTGCCGGGCGAAGGCGAGGCGCCAGTAGGCGTTCTCCGCTTCGCTCATCCGGCCCACGTACTCAAATTTTCCCGCGAGCGCCTCGGCCGTGTTTCCGGCGCGGAGCAGCTCTTTTTTCGCGCGCACCTCGGATCCGAAGCCGTTGCGCGCGAGGTTGAGCGTGAGGTCGAGCTTGTTGTAGGAGGTGTATTTGCCCGCTGTCGGGAAGGTGATGCCCGCCGTATTGGCGTAGGCGGAGTTCCAGGAGTATTTCCCGTTCAAGCCAATGGGGGAGTTCATCCCGAGGCCGAAGGTATAGGCATTGCCGGTGGTCTCCGTGCCCGACATCGAAGGATAGGCGCCTTCCGACTGGTCTTTGTATCCGCTCGCCGTGCCGAAGAGGTAGGGGAAGGTGAGAATGCTTGCGCCCTCGGCCCGGCGGTAACCGCCCTCGCCCTCGAGCCGTGCCGCGGCCACGCTGGGGTTGCCGCCCTCCACCTGCGCCAGATACTGGCCGAGCGTCAGGCGTTCCGCGGCAAGCGACTGAGGCGATAAAGAAAGGAGAAGGAGAAGGAAGGCCGGCTTCATGGAGTGCTCCCGGAGATTCCGCCGAGCAGAATGCCCAGGAACTGCTCGATGATGAGGCTCCGGTACTTCTCGTCGGCGATCGAGACGTTTAAGAATTTTTTCTGGATCTTCTGGTTGCGGCCCACATGGATGAGGGAGCCGAACAGCATCGAGGCGGAGGCCAAGGGGTCGGCGTCCTTGCGCAAAATGCCGCGTTTGCGGGCGGCTTCGAAGAACTTCACCATCGCATCGAAGGCCTTAAGGAAGGTGTTCTGGAAGATGTCCCAGAGGAAATCGTGCTCCAGCACGTTTTCGCGGTGGAGGATGCTGCAGATGCTGTCGTCGTCCACGTGGCAGAGCAGGAACTGCTGCATCCAGAGGCGCAGCTTGGCGCGCAGATCCTCGATGCTATCGGGAGGGGAGAGGATCTTCTCGGCATCGCGCAGCCGCTCCCGGCCGAACTCCTCGAGTATGGTGCGGAAAATCCCCTCTTTACCATTGAAGTGATAACTGATGAGGCTCACATTGCAGCCGGCCTCATCCGCGATCTCTTTTACGGTGGCGCCGCTAAACCCCTGTTTGGAGAAGACCTGTTTGGCGGCGCGCAGCAGGCGCTGGCGGGTATCTTCGTCGGGCTGGTGCTTGGAGGACATGGGTCTAATATAAAACGTTCGTTTGAATAATTCAAATGAACGTTTGAATTATTTGAATGAGCGTTTATTCAGGCTTTTTTCAGGAGCAAGGTCTAATTGAAAATGATTCTCAATATTATTGACGGTGCACCGCAGCTTCGAGGAAGATGTCTTCTGAACGCTAACCACCGTCTTTTCCGAAAGGGACGCCTATGTTGAAGCTACTCAGCACTCTCCTTCTGCTTTCCCCCGCCCAAGCCGCCGACTCCTTCGAGCTCGGCCGCAACGCCATCCTCGGCATGCAGGGCTGTTATCTCGTCGACTACAGCTATACTGAAACCGAGGGACTCAAACCGGGCTACGAGCGCGACAAGCGAGTCTATGACGTGAACGGCGGCAAGTCGGTGAAAGAGTGGATCTACGCCGACCAGATCAGCCCCAGCCGCATCCGCCTCCAGCATGTGATGTTCGCTGCGGATAAAGAAGGCCAGCTCATCATCGGCACCCAGCTCAAGCATACGGGCGACGACTGGGAGTTCGAGGCGCCCTTCCGCTATGACTTTGTTTCCCCCAGCCACTGGGTGGTCGATAGCCAACGCGCGACTGGACTCTGGACCCATCGCGTGACCAACCTCGACGACGGCCCCCGCTACCAGTGCAATGCCGAGTGGAAAGTGGGCGCTTCCGGCTATCCCGAGTGGAGCTGCGATACCTATGCTCCGATCCCCGGCCGCGAAACCCGCGATATGGGCCGCAAGGATTATCAAACATTGCAACGCTCCACCCGCATCGTGGCCTACTCGAACAACTGGCTCGAGCGCCAGGCCAATATCAAGACGATCCACGACTCCAATAACGTACGCACGCCTCTGGCCAAAGAGCTTGGCAAGAACTGGTACGTTCGCCTGCCGGACAGCGAGTGCGGACCCGCCAAAGAATTCATGGCTCCGCGGCTACAGTTCTGGAACGTGCTGCGCGAAGCCTGGGACCAGGTGCTCGTGGGCGACGGCCCCTTTGCCGAAAAGCCCTATGCCCCCGGCAAGCCGAGCCGCTACATGGGCATGCTGACCCTCGAAGAGAAGTATATGTCGCGTGACCTAGCGAGCCCCATCGTGCGCGAAGCGGCCAAGAAGGAGCTGCTCGAACTGATCGAGGCCTTCCGTGAGCGCTGAGCGTCGCATGGGCCGGGATGCGCTCTTGTGGGCGGCGGTTTTCTTCTCCATCGCGGGCAGCAGTTTTGCCCATGATGGCGGGCATGGGCCGCTGATCGCGGGAAAAGGTCCCAATGGCGGTAGATTAGCCGCCGTAGTTGCGGCCGCCGAAGCGGATCTCGGACCTAAAGCCAAGCCGATTGGTTTGGTGGAGTGGAAGCGCGAGGGAAATCGCGTGGAGATCCGCTTGCTGGATTTGCAGCGTAAGCCGCTCGCACCGAAAGCCGGGGGCGACCTGAAATGGATCCTACTCGGGGGCGAAAAGCCCGAAGTGGTGGCGGAACCCTTCGCTGCTGCTGAACTCAAACACGAATTCCCATCGCTGCAAAAAGTGAAGAAGGTGGAAGTGATTCTGCCGGCTGGCGCTTTGGTGGAAGGCAAAGCTGTGGCGGCGTTCTCGATCGTCGATAAGACGAAATAACGCAGCGTGACCCGCGGCGCCCCAGGTACTATTTGACACCACTCAAGCCGGCGGCGCCAGGCGCGCCTCCGGCTCTTCCTTCTCCTGCGTGAAGGCCACGCCAGCGATGATCACCAGATAACTCACCCACTCGAGCGGATGCGGCCGGTACCCGGCCAAGGCGATATCCAGCGCGCCGCTGAAGAGCACAACTGTGCGGCCGATCGAGGTGGCGATCGCATTCTTGAGATGCGCGAAAGACAATGTGGTTAAGTACTGCGAACTCATGCCCAGCACTCCCACGAACACCAAATATCCCCAATCACCCGCCGTGGGTTCGAGCCACGGGCGGCCGGGATAAAACATCGCGAAGACAGTGCTCATCGCCCCGAATCCGAAAACGATCAAAGCGCTGGAATAGCGTTTTGTCGCCGAGCCAAGTGAAAGAAATGCCAGAGACGAAACCATCGCCCCCGCCAGTCCCGTTTCCCATACCCAGAGCGGCATGGACGAGCTGTTGGGGATGTACAGCAGCACGTTGGCGAATACGATCAGAGCGACCCCAAACATCTCCGTGCGTGTGAGACCCTCTTTCAGAAAAATCCACGAAAGCAGGCTCACGAAAAGCGGGCTCGAGCTGAAGAGAAAGTTGGCGTTGCCCGAAACCGTGCCCTGGAGGGTGTAGTAATAGAGAAACAACCCGGTGGCTCCGGTGAAGGCACGCAGCCAGAGCATGAGCGAGTCGGGCTGGAAGTATTTCCAGAGGTCACGCCAGCAGAAGGGCAGTACGCCGACCATCGTGATCAGGCCCCGCACCACCGTCATCTGCTCCACGGGGAATTGTTTGGGGTTCCAGTGCACGAGGTAGCTCATCAGCCCGTAGCTCGCGGCCGCAACGAGGGCCGCGGTCAGGCCGAGCCTGGCGTTTACTACGCTACGCACGTGATTTCGTATTCCTTGGTGCTCGGGCCGCGGCGAAAAATGAAAGAATCGCCCACGATTTTTCCGAGCAGCTCGGCGCCCAAGGGCGAGTTCGCGGTAACCACCGGGATCCGCTTGCTGCCTGCTGAGGCTTGCAGGCCGGCTCCCGCCGGCAGAACGAAATGCATGAGCTCGGTTCCGTCACAGTCGAGGGTCACCAATGCTCCGGCCTGGATCGGCTCGCTCTTTCCGAATGCCTTCATCGGCAGCTCGCGCAGCACCTTGATGCTGTGCTCGAGCTCGGCCACCCGCGCGGCCTGGCCGCGGGCGAGAAAAGAAGCCTCGAGCGCGCGCGTATCAAATTGGTTTTCGGGACGGTTCTCTTCCGCAGTGGCGGCCTCGTGCGAGGCCATGGCGGCGGAGCGCGCCTTTGCAAGCTCACCCTCCAGCTGGGAGATCACGTTTTGGAGGAGGGACTGTTTGTCCATGAATCAGCGGCCCTTGGCGACCCGGGAGGGAGGTGTCTTGCCGCCATCGGCGCGTAGCGCGCGTGAAGCGAGCTTGGCGTCGGTGCGGGCGCCCACGGGCTTTTCAGCCGGAGGTTTTTTCGCGCCTTTGGTTTTTTTCCCGCCTCCGCCGCGGCCGCGCTTGGGGCTCATGGCTTCCTTCTCGGCCAGCAGCTTCACCGCCTCGTCCATCGTCACTTCCTCAGGCTTTTTCTCCTTCGGAATCGTGGCGTTGGTTTTCTCGTGCTTCACATAGAGGCCGTAGGGGCCTTCGAGAATTTCCACGGGGCTTTTCGTAACGGGATGCTCGCCAATGGTACGCACAACCTGCGAGCGGCGGCCGCGTCCTTTCGGCTGGGCGAACAGAAAGAGCGCTCGCTCGAGATTCACGTCGAGAACGCTGTCTTCTTTTTTGAGCGAACGGAAATCCTTCTCGTGCACCACGAAGGGACCGAAACGGCCCACGCCGGCGCGGATCTCTTTTCCTGTCTCGGGGTGCATGCCCACCAGGCGCGGCAACTCGAGGATGCGCAAAGCCAGTTTCAAGTCCACGCTATTGGGGTCGATCCCCTTCGGAATGCTCACCCTTTTCAATTTTTCTTTTGGATTTTCCGGCAGATCACCGAGCTGCACGTAAGGGCCGTAGGAGCCAGTCTTCACGAAAATGGGTTTTTTCGTGGCCGGATCGGAGCCGAGCGAGGTTGCGCCTTTTTTCACTTGCTCCACGAGGTTCAAAATCGAGTCGGAATTGAGATCGCTCGGCGCCATGGCCTCCGGCAAACTCGCCTTCACCTGCTCTTTGGTTTTGGGGTCGTTATAGATGAAATAGGCACCGTATTTTCCCACGAAGATGTCGAGGTTTTTGAGGTGGTCGAAGTGCAGCGAACGCGCCTCTTCGGGGACGATCTTTTTGTCCTCGGTGGCGATTTTCTGCTCGAGGCCGTTCTTGCCGAGGAAAAATTCCTTCAGATAGGGGAGGTGGGCAATCTTGCCTTCGGCGATCTCGTCGAGCTTCTCTTCCATATTGGAGGTGAACTGGGTGTCGACGAGCTCGGGGAAGTGCTTTCGTAACAGCTCGGTAACGACGAAGCCGGTGAAGGTAGGCACGAGGGCGTTGCCGTTGCGGCTGGCGTAGCCGCGGTCGAGAATGGTGCTCACGATCGAGGCGTAGGTGGAGGGGCGCCCCACTCCCTCTTTTTCCAGGAACTGGATGAGCGCGGCTTCGGAATAGCGGGCCGGCGGTTTGGTCTCGTGCTCGGTGACCTCGCTCTTCATATGTTTTACGCTATCGCCCTTTTTAAAGTCGGGCAGGAAGCGTTCGCGCTCGCCGAGGGCCTGTTCGGGATCGTCATAGCCTTCCACATAGGCGCGCAGGAAGCCGGGGAAAAGAATTTTCATTCCCGAAGCATGGAAGCGGGCGGGGCCCTTCTTGCTGTCGACTTCGATGGAAGCGCTCACTTGCAGCTGCTTGGAATCGGACATCTGGGTGGCGATGGTCCGTTTCCAGATCATCTCATAAAGGTCGTACTCCTTGCCCTTGAGGCCCATGTCCTGGGGCGGGGTGAAGTCGAGCGAGGGACGGATCGCTTCGTGAGCCTCCTGGGCGCCCTTGGCTTTGGAGGTGTAGCGGCGGGGCCCGTCGGAAAGATACTCGTCGCCGTACAGCTTCTTCACCAGCGCGCGTGAGCTTTGGATGGCGCTCTCGCTGAGGTTCACCGAGTCCGTACGCATATAGGTGATGAAGCCGCGTTCGTAGAGCGTCTGCGCGAGCCGCATGGTTTCGCGGGCGGAGAGCCCGAGCTTGCGGTTGGCTTCCTGCTGCATAGTGGAGGTGATGAAAGGAGGGGCGGGCTTGCGGGTGACGGGTTTTTCGTCGATCTCCGTGACCTTCCACTGCCCTTTCTGCACTTCGCCGAGCAGAGATATGGCTTCGGCTTCCTGAAGCAGGACGATATTGCCGTCTTTCGACTGCACTAATTTGCCGGTTTTTTCGTCGAAATCTTTGCCGACGGCGATCTTGCTGCCGCCCAGGTGAGTAAGCCGGGATTCAAAGGCCTCCTCGCCCTTGCGCAGCTCGGCCGCGATTCCCCAATATTTGGCCATCACGAAGCTCATGCGCTCGCGCTCGAGGTCCACCAGCGCCTTCAATGCCACGGACTGCACGCGGCCTGCAGAAAGACCGAAGGCGATCTTTTTCCAGATGAGGGGCGAAACGGAATAGCCCACGAGGCGGTCGAGGATGCGGCGGGTTTCCTGGGCGCGCACCAGCTTTTCATCAAGGTCGCGGGGGGAGTCGAGGGCGTCTTTGATCGCCTTATTGGTAATCTCGTGGAAGACCATCCGCTTGGTCGGAATCTTGGGCTTCAACACCTCCAGTAGGTGCCAGCTGATGCTTTCTCCTTCGCGGTCTTCGTCCGTCGCGAGGTAGAGGAGCTCGGCATCCTTGAGGGCTTTGCGGATCTCGGTGAGGGTTTTGTGCTTCTGGGTCGGTATTATATAGAGAGGCTTGAAGTTGTCGGCCACATTGATACCGAGCCGGGCCCACTTCTGCTTCTTGAGGTCTTCCGGAATCTCGGATGCCCGATCGGGAAGATCACGTACGTGGCCGTTGCAGGCGAGCACCGTGAAATCCTTGCCCAGGAATTTCTTGATGGTTTTCGCTTTAGTAGGCGACTCAACAATGATCAGCGCGTTCTTTTTCACGGTGCAACATTTCTCGGCGGTGTATTAGCACAATTGAAGAATCCGACAGGGATTGCAAGGGAAAATTTTTTTGGCGGTGCGTGGAAGCCCGGAAACGAAAGCGGATTTTTTTAGCTAAGGCGTGGTTTCTTCTAGCACCATGCCGCGTTTCAGCGCTTCTTCACGGGAAAACGGGAGCAGCGTTTTTTCATCGAAGATCGCGAACTTCAGATCCGTTCCCGTGAGATCCGCGCCCGTGAGATCGGCGTCACGCAGGTTCGCCCCTTTGAGGTTGGCGCTCTTGAGGTTCGCGCCCGCAAGGTTCGCCTTATAAAGGTAGGCGAAGGAAAGATTCGCGCCCGCGAGGTTCGATTGGTGCAAATTGGTTTTGAATAGATCCGTGCGCGAAAGATTGAGGCCCTTGAGGGTGCGGCGGCTGAGATTGGTGCAGGGAAGATTGCTGCAGTCTTTATTCACCCAGGTGGGCAATCCGTTTTTCTGGCGACCGGTGATCAAGGTGATGAATGGAAGCATGCAAATAATATAGAGGAGGCCGTGGCGTTTGGGAAGGGTGGCGATAAGGCTGCGATTGTGTAGAATTAGTGAAAAGAGAGGGCAAATGGCACATTCACTTTGGTTCATCCTTACCGGTCTTTTCCTTGCGCTGCCGGCGCAGGCTTGTCCCACCAAAAACTATCTTTTCCGCCTGGGAGAAGGGGAGCCGGCGGCCTGCCGCAATCTAGGCTGGGAAGGAGACTTTTCGCTCGCGGCCTGTGGCGAGAGCGGGATCCTGAAGGACAACCAAGGCAGGCAATTTTTCCTGCGCGCCAACGGCAACGCCTGGTACTACCATTCCGACCGGATGAACGGGGAAATCCGCCTTGTCGAGGTGCTCTGGATGCGGCCCGACTTAGGCGAGTTTTCTTATGCCAGCTCTATGCAGGACAAGAACGGCGACTTTCATCGCCAGGACGACTGCAAAGGGACGATGCAGCCCCGCTAGGGATTTTGGTATTTCTCCACGACCTGATCGATCGCGCCGAAGATGCTCTGGGATTTCTGGTCGAGCATTTCGATCTTCACCCGGTCGCCGAAGCGCATAAACGGAGTCACAGGCTTGCCTTGCTCGATGGTCTCGATCATCCGGACCTCCTGAATGCACGAAAATCCGACGGAGCGGTCGCGGTTGGAGATCGTCCCCGAACCAAGGATCGTGCCCGCGCATAAATTCCTGGTTTTCGCGCAGTGGGCGAGCAGCTCGTGAAAGCTGAACTGCATGTCCGCTCCGCAATTGGGCTGGCCGAAGAGCTTTCCATTCAAAAAAGTGCGCAAGGGAAGATGCGCCTTGCCATCTTTCCAGGCATCGCCGAGCTCATCGGGGGTCACGGCCACTGGGGAGAAGGCCGAGGCGGGCTTGCTCACGAAAAATCCGAAGCCTTTGGCGAGCTCGGCGGGAATGAGGGAGCGGAGGCTAACGTCGTTCACGAGCACCAAAAGGCGGATGTGCCGCGCAGCCTGCTGGGGGCTGCTGCCCATGGGCACGTCGCCGGTGATCACGGCCAGCTCGGATTCAAAGTCGATCCCGAAATCCTCGCTCGCCATTTGGATGGGATCGGTCGGTGCGAGGAAGGCATCAGAGCAGCCCTGGTACATGAGCGGGTCCGTGAGAAACTCCTTGGGCATCTCGGCGCCCCGGGCCTTGCGAACGAGCTCCACGTGGTTGAGGTAAGCAGAGCCGTCGGCCCATTGGTAGGCGCGGGGGAGGGGAGAGTGGGCGTCTTCCGCCTTGAAAGGAAATGCCCCCTTGGCCTTGCCGGCGCAAAGGTCGCCATAGACCGCCTGCAAGCGGGGCGCGGCGGTGGCCCAGTTGTCGAGGGCTGCCTGGAGGGTAGGGGCGATTTCGGGGACCTTCACGGCGTTTTGGAGCGCCTTGTCGACCACGACCAATTGCCCATCGCGGCCATGCTTGAGAGATGCGAGCTTCATAGGCAATCCCTACCACAGCCAAGGCCATGGTACTAGGTAGAGGAAGGAGATCTCTTGTACCGCAACCGCCGTTTTTTCCTGCTGGGATTTTGCCTGCTTATCTTATTTCTGGAAGGAAGCGTGCGCCTGGCGCAGCCCTGGCTGCGGAGGATTTCCCCCACCTATTATTACCGCCAATATATGGAGACGCTGCTGCGTCCCAGTCCCGTGCTGGTATGGGAGGGGATCCCTGGTTCAGAGGCGCAAATCGCCAATAGTGCGGGCCGCACTCTTTCGTACAAACGCAATTCCCTCGGCTGGCGCGAGGGCGAGTTCGCCCCCTTTGGCGCTGCGGTGAATGGTCTCGTGCTGGGCGACTCCTTCAGCTTCGGCATGGGGGTGGCCAAGGAGGAGCGTTTTTCCGAGCAGCTGGAGCAAAGGCTTCCCGGCATGAACGTGTGGAATCAGGGAGAGATTGGCTATGCGCCAGACCAGTACCTGCTGCTCGCCGAACGCTGGCTGCCGCCCTTTCCCTGGAACTTTCTGGTGATCCAGCTTTCGAACAATGATCTCAACGACGTGGCCGGGCATATCTGGGTGGCCCCGCACAGCACCACCGGAATTCCCGCGGAGTTGCGCGCGCCTCCGCCTTACCATTGGATCTCCGGGGCTTCCGAGCTCTGGAATCTCTTCGCCTATTTCGCGCTCCTCGAGAAAGAAAAACGGCTATCCGATGAGAAGCTGGAGGACGGGCTCAAGCGGTTGCTGTTCTCCCTCCGGCAGACAGTCGTGCTGGCCCAGGCGCGGAAGGTGCCGGTAATTCTCCTCCAAGCAAGCGACTGGGGCGAGCAGGCCTATGGATCCAGGTTGGCAGCCGCGTACCGGGAGGGTGTGACGGCCTTGGTGAAAGATCTTTCCATCCCTCTCCTCGAAGCCAAAGCCGATGCGCAAGGTCTGTTGCCCTTTCCCGACCTGCACTGGACGGCGCACTCCCACGCCCGCGCGGCCGATCTTCTTCTGCCCGAGCTGCGGCGGATTCTTTCTCCCAAAAAGAAATAGAAAATTCTCATCGACCGAATTGCAATTTCTCCAACAAAACTAAATTAAGGATATATATGCCAAATTCTTATGGCGGACCCCATATAGAGCTTCCCCAAGGTCTGCCCGGCATCATCGGACCCATGAAGGCGTATCCCGAAACCGCGGAATAGCTAGATCAGCAGACCTTCCGGCAGCAGGTTGCCGGCGCGGAAGCGTTCTCCATTCATGGGAGAGAGATCCAGCGTCTGAAATTTTCCCGCATGCATGAGCTCCGCTAGTCCCCGTCCCGCGGCATAGCTCTGCATCGCGCCTCTTCCGGAGTAGCCGTGGTTCTCGAAAACGTTTTTGGTTCCTTCCACACGGCCGAGCACGCCCATCTGGTCGGGGCTCACCTCGTAGAGGCCGCCCCAGCCGGTGAGGTGCTTGAGCTGCTCGAACTTCGTGGAGCGCTCGAAGAGGGGCATCCAGATTTTTTCCTGGAAGAAGCTTTCTCCGTCGTAGCTGAGATTCCAGCCAGGCTTTTCCTCGTGGTCGGCATAGCCGCCCAAAATATTGGTGGCCTCGGGATGGAAGTAGACGCCGCTCGTGTCCACCATCATCCCGTATTGGCTCATGTCGAAGCCGCGTACGTCGAAGATCGAAACCTGGCGGCGGAGCGCATAGACGGGAGTTTCATAACCGATGAGCTTCGCCAGTCGGGCGGCCCAGGGGCCGGCGGCATTGACGATTCTGCTGCCAGTGATAGTTACCGATTGCCCGGAGCTTTTTTGAATGAGGGCGGGATCGTGCTCGTAGAATTCTTTCAGCTCGGTCTCGTTCTTGGGCGGGATGAGTTCGCAGCTGACCAGAACTTTCTCGGGGGAGGGCAGCTCCACTTTTTTCACGCGGTGGCCTTCGAGAAACTCCACGCCCATGCGGCGCGCCTCGTCCCGGAAATAATTTTTCACGAGATTCGGATTGAAGAGCCCGTCTAGAGGAGAAAAGGTGGCGCCGGCCAGGCCTTCTGTTTTGTCGATGAAGGGCGTTTTTTTCTGGAGAGCCGGCACGTCGAGCACGTCCACGTGGATCTTGTGTTTGTCTTTGAGAAACTTCGCGCGCTCCTGGGCGGCCTGCCATTTTTCAGGTGCGTACATCCAGAGGTAGCCGCAGTCGCGGTAGCCGGTGAGCTCGCGGTGGGCGCGGAAGAAATCGATCGAGTCACGGGAGAGCTGTACATTGAGGCTCTGGTCCCAGGTGGCGCGCGCTCCCCCCGCGTTCAACTCAGAGGAGGAGAGGCGTCCGGCCAGGTCGGCATCGATCACGGCGATGTTTTTGGCGCCGAGGAGGGCGAGGTGGTAGGCCGTGCTCGAGCCGAGCAGGCCTGCGCCAACGATCAGGGTTTCGAACTGGAGGGATCCACTGGCCATGGAGCAGGCTTACTCCTATTTGAGCTGATTAGCGCTGATTTTCTTCCGTCACGATGCGGTAGGCGCCGTTTCTTTCCTGCAAATAGAGATTTTTCCGGGCGTTCCCCGCATAGGCGGGCTTGCCTCCGGCGAAGGTGCTTTCGTAGTGCTGGGTGAAAGTGACCAGATCGTACTTTTCGTGGAAGTAGTATCGCACGTCGCTGGCCGTCACCTTGATGGTCTCGTACTTTTTGTTGAGGCTGTCTTTGTATTTGGCGAAGTCGTTGCGGTTGCGTCCTTCGGCCTTGTACTCCTCGGCGTAGCTCTCCACGTAGCCCGCGAGGTCTTTGCCGCTCCAGGAGTTCAGCCAGTGCTGGAAGAACTCTTTCGCAAGCGCCAGGCGGGGTGAGTCCCGCAGAGGAGAGAAATCCTTGGTGATGATCACCTTCGTGTCCTTGAGCTTGATCTGGTCGGAGATCTCGGCCACGTTCACGTTGTCGGTGACCACGCAGCCGAGGGAGTCGAAAGGCCTTTCGAGGCGGGAAGGGTCGTCCGTACCGTGCAGCATGATGTCGAAGCCGGTTTTCGAGCCGTGCCTGTCCATGGAGTTCGGGTAGCCGATATAGATCGCAAGCGGGCCGAATTTTTTTCCCAAAGCGGGAGGGGTCTTGCGGTAGAGGAAGTCGTAGATGCCTTCGGGCGTCTTGAGGTCGCCCTCCCAAAGCTTATCGCCCCCATTTTTGCCGATGGTGGCGCGATAGCTTTTGAGCACATCGAGCCTGCCTTCGTTGTAGTTGGCCAGGTGGATCTGGTTGGCTTTTTTGTCGACCACCACCACGGATTCAGCGAGACCTGGCAGTGCGGCGAGGGCCGGGCGCGCGAGCAGAGCTGCAAAGAGGGCCATTGCAAGTGCTAAGGCTCTGATTTTTTTCATCTTAAGTCAGGTTAGGGAAGGCGGGAGCTTTTGTCAAACCCGGCCAAATCCGCTAGCGTGGGGGTGATGCTTCGTCGACAAATCCTAGCTTTGGCCGCCTTCCTGGCTCTGGCATTGGCGCTGGCCACCGTTCGCAAGGCGCAGAGCCTCGGCAGCCCCGATTTCAAGGTATTCTACACGGCAGCCCGGCATGCGATCGAAGATCCTGAGAACATTTATCGCCTGAGCCCCGACCGCTACCTCTATCCGCCTTCCACGGCGCTCTTACTAACTCCTTTCGCCTTCAGCGCGAATTACGCTCTCCACCAATGGGTCTGGCACGGCCTCCTGGGCGTGATTCTTTTTCTGCTCGCCGGGCAAAGCGGGGCGGCGCTTAGCGCGATGTTTTTGTTGATACGTTATCTGGCGATCACCTTTTCCTACGGGCAGATCAATCTCGTGGTGATCGGGCTGCTGGCGTTGGTAGGTGGTTTTGCGGGAAGGAGAAAATTAAAAATTGCCGGCCTGGGCTGGGCGCTCGCCTCGAGCATCAAGATCTATCCCGCCGTCTTTGCTCCCTTCTTTTTCCCGAGAGCGCGCTGGCGTGCCTGGAGCGGCGCCTTGCTCACGGGCGCCTTCCTGCTCTTCCTGCCGTTTGCCTGCTTCGGCATCGAGCGCGGGCTCGCGCTCTACGGAGAATTTCTCGCGGCTTTGCAGTCGAAAGGACTGCCGCTACATTCGCATAACCAAAGCATCGCGGCCTTGTCGCTGCGCCTGCTTACGAAGCAGGAATTCTACCTGCATGCCGTGGGCCCCGCCTGGTGGGGGATCGCGGATCTGCCCGAGGGACTGCTGCGCGCTTTCGCCTGGATTTTGGGGGGGGCATTGGCGGGCCTAACCTGGTGGAAGGCGTGGAAGCGCGGGCTCTCCGTGGACGCCTCGCTTTCCGCCGCCGCCTTCTGCATCCTTTTCCTCTCGCATATCGTATGGAAGGACTACCTGCTCTTCCTCTATTTCCCGCTGCGCGAGGGCTTTTCGCTCTGGAGCCGGAAGAAATCTCTCTGGGTGGCGGGAATTTTCCTGGCGATGATCACGTTCTCCGCGCCCGATCTGGTAGGGCATCCGCTCTCCACGCGCCTCGACGCGGCCTGTATTCATTTGTGGGCGGCTGTATTAGTATGGGTGGCATGGTGGAGAAGCTGAAGCTTTCCGTTCTGATCCTCGCGCGCAACGAAGAGGCCTGGATCGCGCGTGCGATCGAGAGCTGCCGTGAGCACGTTTCCGAAATTGTGGTGGTGGACGCGAACTCCACTGACCGCACCCGCGAAATCGCCCTTTCTCTGGGAGCGCGCGTGGTGCAGCGCGAGTGGACCGGCTTTGGCGACCAGCGGAATTTTTCTTTGTTACAAGCCAGGCACGACTGGGTGCTCGTGCTCGACGCCGATGAGGCCGTGACGCCAGGGCTTTGGAGCTGGCTCGAGATGTTTTTCCGCGAAGGGATCGACAAGGTCACCCCCTATGGCTATAAAATCCGCCGCGCGGAGTATTTTCTCGGCAGGCAGATCCACGGCGCCTGCTGGAACCCGAGCTACCAGGACCGTTTCTTCCGCCGCGACAAGGCCAAGTACGTGGGCGTGATCCACGAGTATCCGATCGTCGAAGGCGGCTTCGTGCGCGCGCCCGAGAGCGCCTTTCTCGAGCACAACCCTTCCGTAAGCGCCGAGAGCTTCTTCGACAAGATGAACCGCTATACCTCAATCGAGGCGCTCGACCGTTACCGGGCGGGCCAGCGCACCTCACTCGCGCACATGGGCGTCACCTTCTTTTCCACCTGGTTCAAGAACTTCTTTTACTACAAGGGTTACCGCGACGGCGCCCATGGCTTCGTGATCTGCCTGATGGAAGCGGTGTCGCGCACCGTTCGCCACATCAAGCTGTGGCAGATTCAGCGCATGCACGAAGAGGGAAGGCAGCACCTTCTGCCTGCCGCGACTGTCTCCGCTTCGCCCCGCGCGCTCGAAGCAAGA
>DATBTF010000117.1:0-16429 GCA_036559405.1 Bdellovibrionota bacterium | reverse complement strand
GATCTACAACGTGCACACAAATCTGGACATGCAAAACCAGGCCTATCCCACCACGACCATGCGTTACACCAAGGATTTCGCCGTGGTCTTCGGTGGTGCCATGGGTGTGGGCAAGCGCAAGGATTTGCGCCTGGGGGCCTCAATGAAGTGGCTGCATCGTGTGGGCAGCGTGCGTGAGGTGAGAGTCAGCGAGATCACCGGCAACCGTGACTCGCTCACCAGCAGATTCGGGTCGAGCGGAAACGGGATCGCCGGTGACGTCGGTATGCAGTACCGATTGCCGACCGCGGGGCGTACCGAGGTGACCACCTCCTTCGTGTATCACGATATCGGAAAGACGAGCTTCGGCACGGCCCAACAGCAGGACACTCCGACGAGGATCGAGGAGAATATGGTAGTGGGGCTCGGTGTGCGCTTCCCCATTGGTGGTACGAAAAACCGGCGCTTGGAAAGGCGTTATGGGCCAACCAGATCGACCAGCCATCTGAGCTTCGCTTTCGACTATTCCCATCTGAATTACAGCTGGGATCGCGAGCAGCTTCCCAAGCATTTGCATTTCGGAGTTGATCTTGAGATTCCGCTCATCGGATTGCAGATCGGAATCAACCAGTCGTCGTTAACCCTCGGGACTTCCTTCGACATCGGAGTGGTGCGGGTCGGGTTGGCCACCTACGGCGAGGAGATGGGCAATTACGCGGGCCAGCGCGTGGATCGCCGCTACGTTATGTCCATAGGCAGCGGATTCGAATTCAAAGGCTTTTGACGGCCCAGCCTAGAATGCCGCGGCGAGGGCGCACTTCGAAGGATTCTTCGCTTTCATGAAGTCGATTTCGTCTTCCCAGATCTCATCTTCGAAGGGCCAGCGGAGTTTATCTTTTTCCGCCAGATTTTCCGGAATCTTTTTCGCCGGGAAGTTCAAGGCGCTCTGTAGGTTATAGTTCTTCGCCGCCGATGTGGAGATGTCGAGATCCAGGAGTTGCACCTGCGCGAATACATGCCGCAGGCGCTTTGCGAGATAGGCGGCCTCGGCCAAGGCGGTTTCTGCAGAAATCTTGCGCAGCTCCTGAGCCCTCTGGCTCCAGCGATCATGCATCGATGAGGCGAAGGAATCCCAGCCCTCGGGGCGCTCCACATGCTTCTGGCGCACGCCGACTTTGTCGACCTTGGCCAGATCTTCCAGGGCCTGGTTCATGGTTTTCTGATTTTCGCGCACTCCCGTAAGCTGGAGCAGGTATCTCTGGTGGCGCATCGGCTGCTCAAGATCATAGTAGCTCACAAGCTCCTCGTAATAGGATGCACCCTGTTGGCCGGCGAGGGAGTCGAGGGCATGAAGCTCGGAGGCGTAGGAGTCGGCGAAACGGCGCACAGCCGATTCGGCTCCCCCGAAGTCGCACATGGCTTTGCGGCTGAGGATCTCGACGAAGTTCAGATCGGGCGCGAAGCCGTGCTGGAAGTAGGGCGACTGCAGCGCAACGGCTTTGCCGAGGCTCGAAGGATATTCGCCGTTCAGATATTCGGCGTAGGTTTGCTCAGCTGAAACCTCGAGGCGGTTCTTTTTGTTTTTCTCCACGTTGCGGTAGAGCGCAAGCGCGTCGGCTGCGGCGCCGCCACGGAGATAAGCTCTGGCCAGAGTCAGGCGGGCCTCTTGCTGGATCTGCTCGCTACCGTTCATTTCAAGCTCTTTGAGAGTGGCCACTGCCTGGGTGCGTTTGCTTTCGCTAGGGCTGCGCACCTGTCCGATCAGGGCCAGAAGGCGGAAGCGGTCGCCGAGGTCACGCGACCTGATTTTTTGGGCGAATACTTCCGAGGATGGATTCAGGGCGAGCGGGGCGCGGTGTTTGGCGAGCAGCATCCGCTTGGCCATGGCAAAGTTCGCCTTGTCGCCATCCGGAGCGAATTCCTTCGCCCGCAGAGGGCTTACGTGCGAAACGATTTTTTCCAGGTGAACGGGATTGGCCATTTCATCGAGCTGCTTCCAGAGAATCCCCAGATAGCGCTCTTCAAGATCCACTCGCTTCACGGCACTTTCCTCGTACAGGAGAGCGGCGGGCGTATTCCATCCGGCGCGGGCGCTCAGGAGGCCGGCAAAGAGGGCATCGCGGGCCTGAAATTTCTTTTCGTTGCTCGGGGATTCGGCCAGCTGCCAGAGGCCCAGCACCGCCTTTGGGTAAGCGAGGTCGAGTCCCAGGAAGAGAGAGTCCATCCGCTTGACCATGTTCTCATACTGAATGGGCGAGGGCGCTTGAGGGATCTTGCCGATTTTGCCCAAGCCGAGGGCATAGGCAGTGCGGAAGCTTTTGTAAGGGGTGGGCGAGAGTGCGGCGCGGTAGCGCTGTGCAATTTCCCGGGAGCGCACGTCTTTGGAGAACTCGCGCATGGGGAAGGGCATGCCGCGGGCATGACGGAGGAAGGAGTGGATCTGCGCACGATTGGCTCCCTTGAGGGAAAGCTTTTCCGGTTTCATCGTCAGCAGCCCGTCGCGGCTGGCGGCGCTGGGAAGATTCACATTGGGAACGCCGATGCGCTCTGCCTCAGGAAGGGCGGGCGCTTTAGGAAGCGGACCATACTGCTGGGGAGCCGCCTTCGCTTGCTGGGCCTTGGGAGCATCTGGTTTTTTTGCCTCGGCATTCTTTTTCCCATCCGCTTTTTTCACTTCCGCAGGAAGAGCTTTGCTTTGGGACGGGGCGCTGTCTGCAGCGCGGTCGGGCATCATGCGAACGCTGTACACCACTGCGACCGGGTGGGTGCTTTCGATCATCGTGGTGGTCACCCCCGAATCTTCGGTAGGGTGGCGAAATCCTGCCTGCGCCGGCACGGCCAGCGAAAGGGCGGTCAAGACGCAAAATAAATTGTAAGCCCGGGTTTTCATCAGAACATCACTCCCAATCCGAAGATGATATTGTGCGTGGTTTCCGTCTGTTCGACGTAACCGGGACCGCCGTTA
This sequence comes from Bdellovibrionota bacterium, assembly GCA_036559405.1. GTDB lineage: Bacteria > Bdellovibrionota > UBA1018 > CAIPTA01 > CAIPTA01 > JAKFYM01. The sequence continues at coordinate 13,485 of DATBTF010000117.1, read as the reverse complement.
GGAAGCGAGCTCGACCCCTGCGGGGTGTTGACCCGTTCCTTGTATTTGGAGATCCGCCAGTCCAAGCGGAAAAGCAGGTGCTCGGTAATGAAAAACTTCTGGCCGATCGTGAGGTGCCCACTGAGGTGGCTTTCGCCTGTATCGGTTATCCCGATTCCAGGAGCAAAATACATTTCGAAGTGGCTGATCTTTTTTCCGAGGAGGCTGAACTTCGCGTAGATGGGAGTCCAGCCGAACGAGAGAACTTGCTGCCTGTTTTCTTCGTTAAAATCGGGCCGGAAGTTGTAGCGGCGGCGGATCGATTCGAGGAGCTCGTTGTCGGAGTTTCTCACTCTTTGGTAGGAGTATTCGGTGAAGAATTCGTTGGTGAAATTGTAGGTAAGGGATCCCCCGTAGGAGTGGGAGTTCACATAGTCTTGCCCTTGATAGATCCCGTAGTGGCCCGCGACCTCCCATTTGTGGGCTTTTTCATAGCGCCGGCTTTGCACCACTTCGAGCTCATCTTTGTTGGGGCGCCAGTAGTCTTCTTCGAGCCCCGAGATATCCACCGACTCCGGATTCTTCGGCGGCTCGGCGGGTTTTGCGGCCGGAGCGGCGGGCGCTGCGGCCTTTTCTTCGGCGAAGGCCCCGGCGGATGTCAGGGCTAGGATGGCGGCGATCAGCTGGGGCTTCATTGTCAGTACCTCAGTTCAGGGACTTAAAGAGGAACGGGTAGCTCACGAGCACCTGCCCTCCGCCTTTGGGTTTGGGAAACGACCAGTTCTTGATTTTCGCGACGATGCAATTTTCCACGGCCTTATTGTTCATCGTGGTTTTCTTCACGGAAGACACGCTCACTGCGCCGTTTTTATCGATGGTCCAGTTGGCCACGACTTTACCGAAGATGTTCGGGTCCACGATCAGCTGTCGCTCATAGCAGTGCTTGATCTGGCCGATGTTCGACTGCACCACCGCAGCGATCAGCGACTTGTCGAGACCGCCCAGCGCTTCGGCCTCGTCGCCGCCCAGGCTCATGTCAAATCCTTTGCCGCCGAAGCCGCTGCCGCCGGCTCCACCGATCGAGGCGCCTTTGCCGTTTGCGAAACCGTTGAGCGATCCGGCTTTGGCGCCGGAGCCGGAGCTAAGGCCTGCGGAGAGGGCGTTTACGTTCACGTTGCCACCGCCCACGGCGCCGGAGGCGATGTCCTGGCTCTTGATGTTGGCGTTCTTAAGATTGGTGTTGCGCACGGTTTGCTGGCCGTTCTGGCTGATGGCCTGCTGAATGGATTCGGCGGTCAGCGAGCTCTTCTTGTTCAGCATCTTGCTGAGGGAGCTCGAGATATTCGCCACCTTGGAAGCCTGCTTCTGCTCCTGCTTCTGCTCTTGTTTGGCGGGAGCGCCTTCGGCATGAGCGGGGTTGTCGTTCTGTTGGGCGGGAGCGGGGGCCGTATCGAGCGATAGGCGCTCGTAAGAGGTTTTCGGGAGCACGGCTTCTTCCACTACTTCTTTCTTCAAGGGTACATAACTCAGCACGGTGAGAAGGAAGAGCGCTACGGCGAGGCAGGTGCCCAGTGTCTTCTTAAGGACGGGGCTTTCCTGGTCCACGCTCTGGCGGGCCTGACGGGCGCCCTGAGACTGCCATACGATCAGGATCTCGCGTTTCTGGTCGCGGCTTACCATGCGCACCTTTTCGCGCTCATGGAAGGAGAAGGTGGAGTTTTCCTTCTCGATCAGGCGCACCAGTTCGTTGTTGGCGCCGTCGTAAACTTCAGCCACAAAACCGGTGGGAAGATGTGCTTCCACGGTATGGTTGCTGCCGGAATCTTTGCGATGCAGGAAGCATTCGCCTATCTTGGCCTCGGCAAGCAGAAACTCGCGCCGTCCGCGTCCAAAATGCAGGCGGCCACCGCTTAGCAGAGTGCGTTCGTCGCGCACGATGTTTTCATCAATGCGGATGATCTCAAGACGATCCGGGCTTCCCGCTTTGTCAATTTCCCAGAAGAGCGCGCGTTCGCCGGACTTTTCGCTGATCTGATCGAGCAGGTTCACGCGCACGCGGTGCTGGCCGATCTCGAAGATCTCGCCGGGGCTCATTTTGCGCTCGACGATTTTTTTGCCCGCTACGAAGGTGCCTCCTTCGGAGCCGAGGTCGTAAAGCAGGATGTTGCTGTCCACGAGGCGAAGCATGGCGTGGATCTTGGAAACCTTTTCGTTGGGCACCACGAGGTCGGCTTTTTTTGAGCTGCCGATGATGAAACGGTCTTCGCCCTCGGTCACGTAGGAGCCAAGGCTCATGCCACCGGCTTCCAACACTTCCGCCTGAATGCGCAGGGGCGCCCGGGATTTGTCTTCTTCTTTCGGCATCATCTGCTGCTGTCTCATGGCGACCTATCCAATCTGGTGCGGGCGTCTTGGAGGCGTTTGTCGAGATCGGGCTGCCACTGGTGCAGCTCGCCGAAAGCGCTGTCTTTCTGCTGGGTCAGGTAAGCGGAATAGGGTTTGCGGCTTTTGCCTTCCACGAGGGCGCCTTCGAAATCGATTACCGTGCTTTTCTTGTACTTTGCTGCAATGGCGGAAAAGTGCAGGGGCGGGCAGAGCATAAGCCCGACCACAAAGCAGGGGATGAGCGCAGTTCGTTTTCGCCAAAGGCTAAAAAGGTTAAGCATCATTAACAATTTTAACTTAACTTACGAAATGGGTCAACCATCCAGATTAATATAGAAAACTGTTTAAATTCGGATATTTAGTCTAGACTTTTCTCATGAGCTCCAAGCCTACCCCCCCTAAAACCAGCTTTTACGGGGCTACACTATTAATGGCTAGTGGCACCTTCCTTTCCCGCATCTTGGGGCTGGTTCGGGAGCAGGTTTTTGCCTATTTCTTCGGGGCCGGGATTGCCAGCGATGCCTTCCAGCTCGCCTTTCGGATCCCCAATCTTTTGCGGGACCTTTTCGCGGAAGGGGCCATGAGCTCCGCCCTGGTGCCTGCTTATACCCAGCTTCGCCACAAAGAGGGGGACGAAGCCGGCTGGCAGCTTGTGTCCAATGTCGCCACCACCCTGGCGGTTCTTCTGGGAGGCATTGCGCTCGTAGGAATTCTTTGCTCCGGGCCTCTGGTGAGTGTTTTCGCACCGGCCTTTTCGCAGACCCCGGGGAAGCACGAGATGGCCGTAGCCATGACCCGCATTCTTTGGCCTTTTCTGCCCTTGGTGGGGCTGGCAGCCGTTTGGATGGGGGTTCTCAATTCCCGCGAGAAATACGGTGTTCCCGCCTTGGCGCCGAGCTGCTTTAACCTGGTCAGCATTGTGGCGGCCTTCACGCTTTGTCCTCTGGTGGCCCACCTGTGGAAAGTACCGGCCATCTACGGCTGGGCCGCGGGTGCCACGCTCGGCGGGCTGGCGCAATGGCTGGTGCAGGTGCCCGCCCTGCGCGCCGAGGGATTTCGCTACCGCTGGCGCTTCGTAACCAGCGATCCGAGCTTGAGAAAAATGGTGCTCCTCATGGGGGCGGGAACCTTCAGTCTCGCCGCCACCCAGGTGAACGTTTTTGTGAACTCCGTGCTGGCCTCAGGCCAAGGCAATGGCGCGATGTCCTGGCTGAACTATGCGTTCCGCCTGATGCAGTTCCCGATCGGCGTCTTTGGCGTCGCCATCTCCACGGCGAACCTCACGAAAGTGGCTCGGGAGGCGGCGATGGGAGATCTGCAGGCCGTGCGGGACTCACTTAGAGACGCTCTCCGAATGGTGTTGGTGCTGACGGTCCCAAGCTCCGTGGGGCTGGCGGTATTAGGAATCCCGATTATTTCAGTAATATATCAGCACGGGCGCTTTTTGCCGTCGGATACCTACCAAACATCCCTGGCGCTGGCGGGCTATGCCTTAGGCCTCTCCGCCTACGCGGGAATCCGCGTGATGGTGCCTGTGCTGTACAGCCTGGGCCGCTCGCGCTCTGCTGTGTGGTCGAGCGGGCTGGGAATGGTGCTTAATGTGGTTCTTTGCCTCAGCCTGGTGGGGCCGCTGGGGTTCCAGGGCCTCGCCGTGGCCATGAGCTGCAGCTCGATCCTCAACGCCCTGGTCCTCCTATGGATCTTGCAGTCCCACCTTAAACAAATCGCATTTAAAGACATCGGTATTTGCCTGGCAAAATCGCTAGCGGCGTCTTTGTTTATGGCTATTTTTGTCTATGTTTTTCTTGGGTTTTTGGGCGCCACCCCCTTCCATCCAATTCCCTTGACGGGCCTATGGGATAAAGCTAACTTTGCAGCGCATCTCCTCTATTTGTCCGCTGCCCTTTTGTTGGGGCTTTCCACTTACGGAACCGCGGGCAGGCTCCTGGGGCTGCAGGAACTGGAGCGCCTCCAAGGCACGATATGGAAACGTTTAAGAACACGCAGGGACAAGGCATGAAGACCACCGGTCGCGGCACGAATTTCGATACGATCAAGTTGCTCGCGCAAAGCGTGGTGCGCCGTTTGGAATCGCAGAAAATGATCGCCATCATCCGCGAGCAGAGAAACGAACTCTGCGACGATATGGCCACCTTTCTCGCGCCTCACATTCTTACCCAGGAAGACATGGAAAAGAACGTGATGGACAATATCGGCGAGAAGAACGAGATGCTCGACGAGCTCCGTCTCTCGGGAGGCGAGGCCTACCGTACTCTGAAGCAGAGCTGGCTTACCAAATACGGTGAGAACGAGGTGGACGGTCTCTACTTCCAGGAGCCGGTGAAATATACCGCTGACCGTGTAATCGCGTACCTGATGAAGAGTAAGTTCATCGACGAAGTTTTCGCCGACGACCTCTCGCTCGAGCGCACCATTGTGAGCACGATCGCCGGTTTCCGCCGTGCGAAATTGCACTAACCGCTACCAGGTAAATTCATCTTGAAAAAGGCGCCTCATCGGGCGCCTTTCTCGTTTCCGGACTCCATAAATTTTAATGAATCCCGCCCTTTGAGTGCGCATCCTGGATCCGTGTGCGAAGCGTAAAAAACCGCCTGCTTTTCCTTGTTGCCGGCAGGCGCTGATTCTAGAATAGAGGGTAGGTGGGAAGTCTCATTGGAAGAGACTTGGAAACAGCCTTCTTTCTCTAAACTTCCCCATACTTTGTGCCGTTAAGCCAACGTTAGCCTCTCATACGAGAGACACGGGAGCGAACTCATGAAGAAAATGTTTCATTTATTTTTGGCATCAATGCTGTTCATCCAGGCGGCTCCAAAAGCTTTCGCCGACAAGTCCGACCGCCAGATTGACAGGCTGGAAGACGATCTGAAGGAAGTGAAAAAGACTTTCCGGGATTCCAGCAAGCAGAAGGCTAACTGTGTTCGCGAATCCCAGATGGCCGAAAGAGCCTGGCACGAGTGCGAAGACAAAAATCCTGTTCGCCAGGAGCCGCCCAAGCGCAAGCCGATTCCGCTCGGGAAGTACGAAAAGTATGAAACTGCCGAGGACCAGTGGCAGCAAGAGGAGCCGGTCGTAGACAATTGCAAAAATCTTCAAGATCGCTTTATCAACAAGAGCAGCGAGTGCAACGGATACTCTGAGCAGGAGGCGGACGCCAAATCGGAGATGAAGCGCCTTCAGCGCCGCATCGATGATCTCTATGACAAAGACGGGGACCATGGAAAAAACCAGGACTGCCCGGAATGTCATGCTGGCGGGGTGATCAAATACCAGCGCAGCGGCTGGGACTCCTTCGCTGACATCATCCGCGCGGCCACGCCGCTCGGCCTCGGCGCCATGGGTCTCTACGGCGGCATCAAGGCGATGAACATCGCCAGCGACGATTACAACGTCTACGCCAACATGATGAACCAGAATGGATTGCCGTTCGCTCCGCCCTCGGCCAACGGCTACGGCGGGATCCTCGGCGCTGCGATGGGCCCGGCTTTCATGGCCTCCATGTTCATGAACGGCTACGGCTACGGCGGTGGTTGCTGCATGAACCCCTACGGTGGTGGCTTTGGCGGCGGCTTTGGCGGCGGCGGTTTCGGTGGCGGTTTCCCTGGTGGCGCCATGATGGGCGGTATGTTCGTCGGTGGTTTCGGCGCCGGCGGTGTGTTCATGGGTGGCGGCATGAGCGGCATGGGCGGTGGCTTCGCTCCTGGTATGGGCGGCGGCATGTTCATGGGCGGCATGGGCGGCGGCTTCGCCATGATGGGCGGCGGGATGTACCCCGGCATGGGCATGGGCATGATGCCTGGAATTTATCCTGGAATGGGCTTCGGCATGTATCCCGGCGGTATGGGCGGCTTCTGTGGCGGCGCGTACCTGGGTGGTGGAATGATGCCCGGCTACGGCGGCGGAATGATGCCCGGCATGGGCGGTATGTTCGTCGGTGGTATGGGTGGCGGCTTCGCCATGATGGGGGGAGGCATGTACCCCGGCATGAGCGGGGGAATGTATCCCGGCATGGGCGGCGGAATGATGCCCGGCATGGGCGGTATGTTCGTCGGTGGCATCGGTGGCGGCTTCGCCATGATGGGTGGAGGAATGTATCCTGGCATGGGTGGTGGAATGTACCCCGGCATGGGTGGTGGAATGTACCCCGGCATGGGTGGCGGCATGTACCCCGGCATGGGTGGGGGTATGATGGGCTATCCTGGAATGCCCGGTTATCCCGGTGGTATCCCGGGCGGCGGTTATCCCGGTTATCCCGGAGGCTATCCTGGCGGTGGTTATGGCCCCGGTTTTCCTGGAATGCCTAATCCCTACAACAACGCCTATTACAATGGCGGGATGAGCCCGGGCTGCTACGGCGGACTCTGCAACTACAACCCCTGGTTCTCCAATATCAACTCGCAGATTGGCGCGGGAGGAATGGGGAACTTCTACGCCAACCAGCAGGCGCAGATCGCGACGCAGATCCGGATGATGCAGCAACAGCAGATTCTGGCTCAGGACGCCCAAACGGCGGCCCAGGCTCTGGGTGATGCGCAAAATCGCTACAACCAGGTGATGAGCCAAATGGCCGGCACCTACTACGGCGGCGGCGGTGGCTACGGTGGCTATGGTGGTTACGGCGGCGGCGGCGGTATCGGATTCGGTATCGGCGGCGGCGGTGGCTACGGCGGCTATGGTGGCTACGGTTATACTGGCTACTATCCGGCCGGGGGAGTGCCGATCAACAATCCTCCCGCGAACAACGGCACCAGAATGTAGTTTATCTTTTGGTGCCAAGAGGCCTTCTGGCAAAAACCGGAGGGCCTTTTTGCTTTATAACGAAGCGAGCAGCCGGGCACTTTCCCAGCAGGCTGCCGCGGCTTCGATGCCTTTGTTGTGGGCGTCGTTGCGGCTGCGATCGACGGCTTGGGTATCGTTTAGCGTGGTGAGCACCCCGAAGCTGATGGGCTTTCCGGTTTCGAGGCCCACCTGCAGGATGCCCATAGTGGCCGCCAGGCTGATGAATTCGAAGTGCATGGTATCGCCTTTGATCACGCAGCCGAGGCAAATTACGCCGCTGTATTTTTTCAGCTTCGCAAGTTTCTTGGCGATGAGGGGAAGCTCGAAGGCGCCGGGAGCGTAGACGACATCGCTCTTGTCTACCTTCACTTTCTTTTCCGCTAAATAGCGCTTGGCGCCCTCGAGGAGGCCGCCCGTGACTTCCGGATTGAACTGGCTCACGACAATCGCGAAGCGCATCAGCTGTCCAGCTTCAGCCAATGGCCGAGCTTGTCGCGCTTCGACATCAGATAGGCGAGATTGTTCACGTTGGCCACCATCTCAATCGGGATTTTCTCGACGATTTCGAGGCCAAATCCCTCGAGGCTCACCACCTTACGCGGATTATTGGTAAGAAGCCTCATCTGCTTCACCCCGAGGTGCCTCAGGATCTGCGCGCCCATACCGTACTGGCGAAGGTCTGCCTGAAAGCCGAGATGGCGGTTGGCTTCGACCGTGTCCATCCCTTTGTCCTGAAGAGCGTACGCTTTGATCTTGTTCGCCAATCCGATGCCCCGGCCTTCGTGCCGGCGCATATACACCAGCACCCCATTGCCGCTTTCGGCAATCTGCCGGAGCGCGGCCTGCAGCTGGGCGCCGCAGTCGCAGCGGAGAGAGCCTAAGGCATCGCCCGTCAGACATTCCGAGTGCACGCGCACAAGAGGGGGATTTTCAAGCTTGCCACTTTTGGCGCTTACGAGCGCCAGATGCTCGGTATCATCCATCAGCGAGCGGAACGCGTGCAGGTTGAACTCGCCCTCTGTGCCGGCGTAGGAGGAGGGGAGGCGGCTCACGGCGACTTCTTCAATGAGAGATTCGCGAGCCATTCTATATTCGATCAGCTCTTTGATCGTCAGGATGGGCAATTCATGCTCGGCAGCGAACTTCTCGAGATCGGGCATGCGGGCCATGGTGCCGTCTTCGTTCATGATCTCGCAGATCACGGCGGCGGAACGCAGGCCTGCAAGCCGGCAGAGGTCCACCGAGCCTTCGGTATGGCCGGCGCGCACCAGCACGCCCCCATCCATCGCGCGCAGAGGGAAGATGTGGCCAGGGGATACGATGTCGTTCTCGCCTTTGAGGGGATCTGAGGCCACGCGGATCGTATGGGCGCGGTCGGCGGCTGAGATCCCCGTCGAAATTCCTTCCCGTGCCTCGATCGAAACTGTAAACGCGGTCTGCCGGGGCGAGCGGTTCACCGAGGCCATCATCGGCAGGCGCAGCTCGTCCACGCGCTTGGCCTCGAGTGCCAGGCAAATCAGGCCGCGGCCATGCTTGGCGATGAAGTTCACCGCTTCGGGCGTGGCGAATTCGGCGGCCATCACGAGGTCGCCCTCGTTCTCGCGGTCCTCGTCGTCGACGAGGATGATCATGCGACCGTTCTTTAGCTGTTCGAGGGCTCGTTGAATTGCGGACATAGTCTCTCGATGTATTTGGCGAGAACGTCCACTTCCACGTTCACGGAATCGCCGGTCTTAAGTTCGGAAAGAGTGGTGTTTTTCCAGGTGTGGGGGATCACGAGAAAGGAAACCATGAATTCTTTGTTGCGGGTTTCGGTGATGCTGTTGATCGTGAGGCTTACTCCGTCAATCGCGATCGAGCCTTTTTCCACGCAGTAGCGGCCGTATTTGGGGTCCATGGCCACGGTGATCTTGTGGTGGTCGGCGCCCTCCACGCAGTTGAGCACCATGCCTTTGGCGTCCACATGGCCCTGCACCCAGTGGCCGCCCATGCGGCCGCCGAACTGGAGAGCGCGCTCGAGGTTGGCTTTCGAACCGCCTTCGAGCCTGCCGAGGGTGGAGCGCTCGAGGCTTTCTTCACTGATGAAGAAAAGGGCCTCGCCTTTGGCGCCGGCTTCAGCCACCGTGAGGCAAACGCCGTTCACAGATACGCTTTCGCCTGATTTCAGATCGTCGTATTTGGTGTGGATCCTGACTTTGCGCTGTCCGCGCCAGTCTTCCACGCTCTCCACTTTGCCGATTTGCTCCACGAGCCCTGTGAACATCACTCTTCTCCCAGTTCGTTGCGGAATTGGATGTCGACCTTGTCGTCTTCCCCGTTCTTGCCCTGCACTATTACCACAGATTCGTCCCAAAGACCGCTGTCGAGCCAGGCCTTTCGCAGCTCAGGCCCTGCCTCCACCAGCACCTCTAAGGCTTTGTTTTTACCCAAGAAATCAAGTCCGTCTTCTAAGGAGTCGGCATAGTGAATCCGGAAGCCGTTGCCCTCGGCCTGGGCCAGCCAGTCTTTGCCGATTCTGCGGCGGCGGTCGGAAAGAATGAGCCAGCGGTGCTTCTCCGGATGATCGGGAAGCCAGCGCACGGTGAGCTCAGGTTTGTCCGCAAGCACCGTCCCACTTCCTGTCCAGATCGCGTCGGCCCGCTTTCGTAGCTCGTGGGCGAAGTACAAAGAAGATTGGCTGGTGAAAGTTTTCTGTCCGGCGGGCGGGATCATCGAGTTTTCCGAAGTGAACGCTGCCTTCAGGGTCACATAAGGCCGGCCGGTGCGAGCGTGCTTGGCGAAGGCGCGGATCAGGAAGCGGCACTCGTTTTCGAGCACTCCCGAAATCACCTCGAGCCCCGCATCTCGCAGCCATTTTTCTCCGCCCCCCGCCACCTGGGGATTCGGATCGTGGCAGCCGAAGACCACGCGCTTGATATTTTTGTGTTTCAGAATGGCCTCCGTACACGGAGGAGTGCGGCCCTGGTGGTTACACGGCTCCATAGTGACCACCAGGGTTTCAATGCTGGAAAGCTTGCCGAGCTTGCCCGCGAGCTCAAGGAGCTTGGCCTCGGCGTGGGGCGCGCCGGCGTTCTGGTGGGCAGCGCCGATCACGACCTTGCCCTGCTTATCCAGGGCGATGGCTCCCACGGGGGGATTGGGGGCGGTGGCGCCCTCGAACTGCTTGGCCGCATTGAGAGCCATCTTCATGGCCGGAACGTATTTTTCCATGGAGCTTTAATGGCACTTTCCCCCCGCATTTTCCAGTCGATTCTCGGCCGCTATTGCATAGTTCCATTATTTAGTTCATCCTGAACTTGGCGCACAGGATGTGCGTCGTTTTCGTTTCGGGAGCCCGATTCCGGCCTCCCGACCCTCCCCAAAATTCTTGTCCTGAACGATTCTGTGCCCATGGAAGCAACCACACTTTCCCTGGTCGGCACGGTTCCCCCCAACTGGACAAAGGCCCCCCCCTTTGGTAGCCCTAACGTGGGGACACCTGAAAGCATGACCGTATTTGAGTTCGAAGACTTTCGCGCCTACCTAGTCTACGTGCGCGACCACTATCCCGGCCTGCGCCGGCCGATCACGCTCGAGCGCTGGGCGAAGAAGCTCAACTATCGCTCACCGCGCAGCATCGCGATGGTGCTCAAGGGCCAGCGCCTTCCTTCCGAGGACCTGGTTCTCGCCTTCTCGAACGACCTCAAGCATTCGGAGAATGAGCGCCGCTACTTCGAGCTGCTCGTGCGCAAGGAAAAGCACAAAGACAATATCCCGCCCATCGTTCTGGACGAGCTGAGTAAGCTCAACCCGCGCCTTCTGAAACGGACGCCGCTTGAAGCGGAGTTCTTCAGCTATATGGCGGACTGGTACAACTACGTGATCCTGCAGCTGATGGGAGCCCCGAGTTTCGCCAAGATCTCCGCCGAAAAGACCGCCGACTGGCTCTGCCTGCGCCTGGAGAACAAGATCACCCGCGAGCAGGCGGAGATCTCGCTTACGCTGCTCGAGAAACTGAAACTATTGGACCGGGATCCCGCTTCGGGCAAGCTTCGCCTGGCAAATCCGGAGCATTCGCTGATCGCCCCCGACGACGTTCCCTCCCTGGCGAGGCGCAGACATCATATCGAGCAGATGGACCAGGCCAAGGAAGCCTTGGAGCGCCAGTCGCGGGAAAAACGTGAGTTCACCACTCTGACATTGCGGGTGAATCGGGAGCGTTTGCCGGCGGTAAAAAAGGCGATCCAGGAGTTCCGGGATAAATTCGATAAAGACTTTGCCGAAGATCCGGGAGAGGATGTGTGCCAGCTGAACGTGCAGTTCTTTTTCCATACGGCGGAGGACAAAAAATGAAATCCCAGCTTTTCACCATAGGCGCGCTTTCCCTTTGCTTCGTGAACACGGGCTGCGCCGCGAATAGCGGTGGGCATGTGGTGGGCAACCCCATCATCTCCGAAAGCACGGCGAAGAAGGCCAGCAAGGATCTCGAAAAAGATTTGGATAAAGCTTGCGACTGCACTGTGAAGGACCCCAAGCTGAAGAAGACGGCGAAAACGTCCTCCGACTGCGACTGCAGCAAAAAAGAAAAGAAAAAGGACGAGAAGTAAGATTACGCTCGTTCGAATTTTGGGAAAAAGCCGCGGGCTAACAGCCACCTGCGCCCATAAAAAACAATCGCACCAATCGCAATGGGCCGCAGCAGGTACCACACCAATTTTATGCTGAATGGATTGGTTAGATAAAAGAAGCCGAAGCTCAAAAGCAATGAGAACAGAAACAACGGCTGCAGCAGATCTTTGCCTACCAGCCTGAGGCGACCCCAAGCCGAATCGTCCTGCTGCTTGTCACTATCTTCAACGGGAGACAAGTGAACCTGGCTTAGCCTGATTAACTTCTCTTCCACCTGATGTTTGCGCGAAGAAAACGCCAGCGCCACCAGCACCCCGGCCAGCAGCATTTTCAAAACAAAAAGCGCGAGAATCACGTACCCCAGATAAATCAGATCAAAATGAAAAATCTTTTGCGCCTCTTGATGATAAAACTGCGCAATGCTGAACAGATCGCTGCCGAATACTATGAATAACGTGAGCGCCGGCTGAAAAAACGCCCAGACCGAGAGTAAAAGCGCACCCACCAGTGCACCCACCAGATTCATCCCGAACAGAAATACGCCCAGGGAATACAATAATCCCTGCACGGAAATCCCCAGCATGGGCGTAAGGCGCTTGCCCAGGGGCGAGAGCGATTTCATCGCGGCCGCCATGAGCGACGCCTTATAGGGAGACCAGGCCGAACCGGTTCGTTCCTCGTCCACATAACGGCTCAATAAGAAGCCTTGATTCAACGACAGAAAGTGGCCTGCCAGCGGTACGTGGTAGGCGTGCAGCAGGCTACCGAGGCCCGTTTCGGCCACCGCCAGTAGGCCGGAGTACTTTCCTAGGCGATCGGTTGCGTCCATTCGGCTAGGCTAGCTGAGAGCCCATTGATTTAGCAACCAGCTCGGGCTTTAATACCGCATGGCCACAAGTCTGGAGCTCTGGTTCGAGTATATTCTCCGCTTTTCCCATCTGGTAGCCGGCATCTCCTGGATCGGCAGCTCCTTCTATTTTATCTGGCTCGACAGCAGCTTTTTGCCTCCCGAAGTCGCCCGCAAGAACGTGGAAGGCGAGCTCTTCATGGTGCACGGCGGGTTCTACTACCAAGTGGAGAAGAAAAAGATCTATCCGGGCGAGCTGCCGAAGACCCTGCACTGGTTCAAGTGGGAGGCCACGCTCACCTGGATCACCGGATTTTTCCTCTTCACCGTGCTCTATTACCTGCAGGGCGCCTCTCTTCTGGTGGACTCCTCCATTAAAACCCTGACTCAGACCCAAGCCATTGGCTTGAGCCTCGGCATTCTCACTCTATCCTGGCTGATCTACGATCTGCTGATCTGGAAGGCAGACCTACCGCTGCCAAAAGCTGTGCGGCTTTTAATGTCCGTGGTTTTTTTAAGCCTGCTGATCTTTGGAAATTTTGCCATTTTTAGCGGCCGTGGCGCCTTCATGCAAACCGGCATGGTATTCGGCAGCATCATGCTTTTGAACGTCTGGATCCGTATTTTGCCGGGGCAGGCGAAGATGCTGCGCGAGGCGCAGGCGGGCCAGGTTCCGGACTATTCCGTGAGCCTCAAATCAAAAGTTCGCTCGGTGCATAATACCTATTTCACTTTCCCCGTTCTTTTCATCATGCTGAGCAACCATTTTCCCGCGATCTATAACCATCCCCAAAATGCCTGGCTTCTGATCGGTCTGGCGATCTCGGGAGCTCTGGTTCGCCACGCCATGGTGACCAAGAATCCGCAGG
>DATBTF010000116.1:0-26149 GCA_036559405.1 Bdellovibrionota bacterium | reverse complement strand
AGTACTTCACTAGCTTTATCGGCCGTAATCGCACCATAGGTTGACCGCCCCCGGCCGCGGGCAGCCAACGCAGGAATTTATCAGCAGAATCAATGGTCATCGTGGGTACCACGGGATGGCTGCGATTCAGGGTACCCCCTTGTTCCACGGGACCACCGAGGCTGGCGCGGTCGTCATTTCCTGGCCTGGCTTTATGGGTCTCCAGCGCAATCGGATCCACGGGCACAAAATCGTTCGGCGGGCCGGACCCAGTTACCACCCGTCCCAGGAAGGCGGGGGAGCGGGGCGCTTCCAGATCCCCTTTGAGCTGGCCGGCGGAGCGGAAGAGAATGGGCGTATCGAAGAGCAGCAGCTGCCCCTCGTTCCAGTAGCCCTTGTAGAGAACCTTCAGATTCGCTCCGAAGCCTTCTGTCACCACGTCGCGCATCCCTTTGACGTAGCCGCCGCTATTCACGCCTTTAAAGGTCACGTTTCCCGCCATTCCGATCGGCCCGGGCGTGATGGTATAGGCCCGGGTCGGGTCGTAGAGCAGGCTCGGTATCTCGGAGGCGAGGGGATCCTGGAGAATCATCACGATCTCCGTGTATCCGCCTTGGAGCTTCATCGTAAACACGCGGCTGGGGCGGCCGGTTTCCGGATCCTTTTCAAGCCGTTCCTCCGGAACGTCCGGATAGTAGTCGAAGAAGTTGCGCTTATTGTCGTCCATCAGCTGCAGCAGGCCGAAAGAGGGGTCGATCGACTTCAGATCCTTGAACATGATCCGCTGGCCCGATTCAATATCAATCGCGGTCTCGAGCACCTCGCTGATCTGGCTGAACTTGGTGGTATACCCCCGGTAGAACTGCCAGATTGCGTAGACGAGCAATATGGCGAGCCCGATCGCGAGCATATTCTCGATGATCGTGAAGCCCTTTTCGGACTGCCAGATTTTACGCGCTCTCGTTCTCATCGCTACTGCACCGTCACCAGGAATTCATAGTCCCGGTACGGCTCCTTCCAATCTTTATGCGTCATCCGCAGTGTCACCGTATACAAGCCCCGGAAACGCTCCACAGGCTGCACCACAAAGCCATAGCGGCCCTGCGGGCAGGTTTTCTTCGGTTCGCATTTGGCCACTTCCTCCACCACGCCCGCCGCCCAAGCCATCGGTAGCTTCTTGAGGTCGAGGAGCTCCTCCTTGGCCTCGCGGCTGTAGTCGTAGGAGATCTGGTAGTTCCCGAGGCCCGTGCGGATATTGTCCACGATCAGGTTGATCTGGCGTTCAGTGGCCGAAAGCGTGCGGGTGTCCTTGCTGAGGTCCTCGATCTGGTTCACGCCCTCGGCGGCCAGGTAGGTGCCTACGATCAGGATGCCGAGAGCGAACATGACCTCGAGCAGGGTAAAGCCTCTTTGATTACGCATCATGGGCCACCTCCTCTCCCATGTTCCATTACGAAGAAGTTCAGCGGATGGTTCTTGCAAGAAGACGTGGTGGTGCCCGGCAGGAAGCCGCAGTCCGGATCCACAGCCGTCCACTGGAAGGGCTGGGCCGTGGCGCGCAGCGAGCTCACGTTGCAGCTGACCATGTGCTGGTACTCTTTGAGGCTCATGGCGGAGGCCGCCCAGATCGGCTTGGACGTGATCTCGTCCTGGCAGTCCATGCCCACTTCGAGGGGTTTAAGCACACCCGCGCGGCGGAGGATACCCGTGGCCTCCGGATGGTAGATGCTCATCCAGTCGATGCCGGCTTTCAGCGTGGTTTCCGGGCTCTTGATGTCCAGGCCCTTAACTATGAAGGTACCCACGATGGTGAGCGGCTTGGTGCGTGCTTCGATGATGAGCTCGTCGCAGACATAGAACCCGGCCACCAGCTCCGCGCCCGCGCTGATCGTGCAGTCGGCCATGATGGAGTAGGGGCGGAAGGGAGTGTGCGCGGACTTGTTATCGACAGGGCCGGACGTTAGGGACGTCAGGGCAAGCGGGCCGAAGTTCAGCGCCTTGCTCTTGAAGTCCACATCCGCGGAGTATCCTCCCTCCGCCATGGACGAGGTGTTTTTCGTCGGGTTGGCGAACATCCAGGACGAGCGCACCTCATTGGCGAAGTTGAAGTTCCAGGCGGCGGCGCCGAAGCTCTGGCCGCTGGCGGCGTTGCGCTGCTCGGTGCATTTCTTATCGAGGCCCACGAAGTCGGTCTTGTCGTAATTGGGCACACCGCCCGCAAAGGGCGCCCCATCCATCGGCGCTCCGGCATCGGCGGCCGACATATTAGGAGGAGCCAGGATGGTGTTATCGCCCGCCCGGGTGAAGTTGAGGAAGCGGAGCGTTTTCGGGTTGGAGTCGGCGATCAGCGCTCCGTCATTGTAGAAAGAGTCGAAGGCCTGCACCTGCACCCGTGGCGTCATCATTCCGCCCGTGCCGTCAAAAAAAGTTTCCGGCTTGTCTACCGTAACCTTGATATCCAGCAGGTGTTCCTGCGGCTTGGCCGCGGTGGCTTCCCCGTAGATCATGGGCGCAACGGTGATTTTCACGGATCCAGGATTCGTGCGGGCGGCCGTGAGCACCGCGAGCCTGGCAGTGGCATCGGCCACAGACGTGGCGTCGGTATTGGCATCGATGATCGCCTGCAGAGCCACGCCCCAGTCGGTGCCATCGGAGTTTTTCCCGATCGTGGGTGTGAGCGTGAGCGTGCTGGTACGGGTGAGCTGGGCGGTGGCGATCTGCGTGCTGCCCATCCGCACCACCACATCGATCACTGCGCCGTTCGTCGCGGCGCCGGAGGCGCGTACCGCGTCCTTCCAGTCGCCCTTGCTCACAGGAGGCAGGGCCGAGTTCTGGGGGTTGAAGGCATTGTTCGCGGTGAGCCCGAAGACATACCGGTATTCCGGGGCCACTGAGCCCGGCTGGAGGTTGCCGTAGAGCTCACTTTTCATGATCTCCCTTGCGTCGCCTTTCTTGTCGCGGGCGATGCAGGCTTCCATGGCGCTTTTGTCCGCGAGCACCGAAGGAACCACGCCGCCGTAGGCGAGCAGGCCGGCGTCGTAGGCGTTGTCGATGAGCACGCCCGCCTTGAAACCGCCGAAGCTTTTGTTGCTCGTCCAAAGCACATCGGAGGCGCCCCCGGCCGTCTTGGGCTTGTAGAGGCCGTCGCCATCGTAGATCCAGCCGTTGCCAAGGATCAGACGGTCGCCGAAGGTCACCGCCGCCTTCACGGTGGTGTCGGAGGCGGGCAAATGCACGTTCTGGTTCACGAACACCGGGCTCTTGAAGACGAGGCCATGGGCGGTGGAACTTCCGGCGAAGGGCGGGATGCTCACGTCGCCCGAGATGAAGGAGTTCTTATCCAGCCGCAAGTCACGGGCCGTCATCAGGGCGAAGGATCCCACTTCGCGCGGAAACATCGTGCCGTAGGAGGTAAGTGTGAGAGTGTTGCGGCCGACCACGAGCACCTTCTTGCTCTGGTCCTCGAAGGAAACTTTCACGGTGAAGAAAACCTCGCTCCCCGAGGTGGGGGTGGTCGCCGCGCCGTCGCGGGCCACCGTGACGTGGATATTGAGCTCGATCTTCTCCTGCGAGGTGCCTTTGAACTCCGCCTTCAATGTGCGCAAGAGGGGTTCGATCACCGGATAAAGAGGGTGGAGGGCGGTGATGTTCTTGGCCGGCAAGGTGATGTCGAGCTTGCCTACCTTGCGGATCTCGTTCTTGGTGGCTTTGCAGGGAGAGCCCCCGGGGGTGAGCGGAGCTTCGAGTCCCATATTGATGTTGTTGCCGCAGATCATGCTCTCGAGGTTCGCGGCCTGCTCGTCCGACATCAATACGCGTTCGTAGCTGCGGCCGAGCCACTCCCCGCCACTTTTTTCCACGCCGGTCGCCAGCTCACATTTGGGCGACTCGAGAAGAGCGTCGTCCATGCAGTAACGGCGCTGCACGGTGTAGTACATATAGTCCATCACGCTATGGAGGGCGAAGCGCACCTTGAGGACAGAGGAGGTTTGCATCACCACCTGCTTGTGGCGGTTCACCCGGTCAGCGAGGAAGTAAATGCCTAGCACCAGCGCCGCCATGATGGAAATCACCTGCAAAAAGGCGTTGCCGCGCTCGTTAAGGCGCACACCTTTGGCATTCGAGCCGCCCGGGAGCGGTCGTTTCAAGCCGAAAAAATCCAATGGAACCCCCAACTTCCATTGTATCCCCGGGGGTTACAGGGCTCAACTGTATCCGCGCCGATACGGGGCATGAATTGGCCGGGAAATCCGCTACCTTGGCGAGTGTGAAAACGCCCAGTTCTTAGGCAGAGGCGGTTTGTATATTCAGACGACAATCGGTTTGAAGGTGCCACTGAGCTCGTCGAGCTCGAGCAGCTCGCCCCGTTCGAGATCGAAGTAGATCCCGAGCAACGCCATCCCACGTTCCCGCACAGCGTCGTTGACGAAGGGAAAGGTGCGCAGATTTGTGATCGAGGTACGGATCGACTCGAGCTCGCAGCCGCGCCAAAGCGCCATCTGGTCGTCCTTGGGATAGGCCGCCAGCGCGCGCTCTTTGGCGGGGTCGGCGATCTTCATCCATTGCGTGACGAAGCCGCCGGCATTGGTTTCCTCCGGAAACAGGAGGGCGCGGATGCCCCCGCATTGGCGATGGCCGAGCACAAGGATGTTTTCCACCTTGAGGTTCACGACGGCGAACTCGATGGCGGCGCTCACCCCGTGCCGCCCGCCCCCGATTTCGTAGGGCGGAACCAGGTTGGCCACGTTGCGAACCACGAAAAGTTCGCCGGGGGCCGACGAAGAAAGAATGGCGGGGTCCACGCGGGAATCGCTGCAGCCGATCACCAGGGTTTTCGGTCCTTGCCCGGTGGCGAGCTTGCTGTAGGTATTGTCTTCGCCGGTAAAGAACTTCTCTCGGAACTGGCGGAAGCCCGTCATCAACCGGATGATTTCCTTCTTAGGCATGCTTCGTTCTATACCTCAGGCGCTGAATGTTCGCCATAGATTGCGGCCTTCGCGCTTGGCTTGATACAGCGCCTCGTCGGCGTGTTTGATCAGCTCGGTTGTGCTGGCGGCCTGGCTGGGAAATTCCGCCATGCCCATGCTCACGGTTACCTTCAGGGACTTCCCATCTGGAATGGAGAAAATCTCCGCCTCGATCGTCTTGCGGATGTTTTCGGCGAAGGTTTTGGCGCCGGTGAGGGGAGTGTCGGCGAGAATGAGGCCCAGCTCTTCCCCGCCATATCTGCAGATCGCGTCGGAGGCCCGGCAGGATCGCTTGAGCAAGCTGGAGAGCCCCACCAGCACCTCGTCGCCGGCCGGGTGGCCGTAAGTGTCGTTCACCTTTTTGAAATGGTCGATGTCGAGCAGCATGAAAGTGAACGGACGGTTGGTGCGGGAGGTGCGCAGCATCTCCTCGCGCAGGCGGTCGTTCATATAGCCGCGGTTGTAAAGGCGGGTAAGGGGGTCCACGCGGGTGGCGTACTGCAAGGAGCGGTTGTCGAGGACCACAGAAACCTGCGCCGCAACGCTGATGAGGAATTCCTCGTCGGAAGCATTCAGCGAAAAACGCTCCTTCTCGGCGATCAGGTGCATGCTGCCCATATGCTGGTTGCCTTGCGCGAGACGCAGGCTGATCACGGAGAGATTGCGCACGGGCGTTTCCGGCTCGATCGAAGCGGTAAGCACCTCCTGCAGCAGCCGCAGGTTGTTGGCGCTCTCATGGTTCATCTTGAGGAGAAATTCTTTCAACTCAGGAGACAGGCTCGACAGCCAAAGAGTGCGGTCGGAGCGCTCGAGGATATCGGTCACGGACACATCTTCTTTGCCGGAGCGTGTGCGTTCAATTCGGGCCAGGATCACCTCCGGGCCGATCTGCGCGAGCGGGCGGATGATGATGCAGCCGTACTGGAAGGGCAGTCCCTGCAGCACTTCTTCGAGCACGTGCGAAAGAAAGTCCTTGGTGTCTTCGGCCTTCTCCTGCTCTTTCCAGAGGGTGAGCATCACGCGGTTTTCGTACAGCTTCTTGGCCATGCGGTGGTTGAGGTCGAGGAGCTGCTGCTGGTATTTCTCCAGCTTAGAAAGCGCTTTCTCCTTCTGCTTGAGTTCATCGCCAACGGTGCGTACCAGGGTGTCGAAGTTCGTGGCCATCACTCCGAGCTCGTCACGGCGGTCCAAAAGGGAGGCCGGCGGCGCGTGGGCGGAGCCGGTGGAGGTGAGGTCGTGCACCGTTTTG
Organism: Bdellovibrionota bacterium; assembly: GCA_036559405.1. GTDB lineage: Bacteria > Bdellovibrionota > UBA1018 > CAIPTA01 > CAIPTA01 > JAKFYM01. The sequence goes on along the minus strand of DATBTF010000116.1, from coordinate 19,954 downwards.
GACATCAGCTCGAGCGGCCGCGAGATGGAGAGGGCCAGGCCCCAGGCAATCCCGATCGAGGCCAGCGTGGCCACCACGTAGCAGAAAAAGAAAATCACGCCGGAGCCGCCGAATCTTTTGTCGATCGGTGCGCTGGGCAGCAGTACGGCGAGGCGCATGCCCGGCTGGTCGGGATCGAGCTTCACGGTGCGGGCGTAGTACGAGCTTCCGGATAGGGAGATCCGCTCGATTTCGTCGCCGGCGAGGTTGGTGAGGCGAAGGCCATCGTCGTCGTTCAGCGCGAGGGAGGCGCCCGACCACTTGCCGTCCTTGCCGGCGACCACGGATTCGAGTCCCGAGGAGGAACGGAGATAGCTGCCGATCGGAAAGGCCGAGGCCACGCCTACGTAACCCACCTGGCTGCCGGACGCCACGGAGGTGGCCGCGATCTGGTATATCTTGCCCTGGTAGGAAAAGAAGCCGGCTTTCTTGCGCACGGGAAACAGTTCGATGCTGGTGCGAAGGTCGTCGAGCGCCACCCGCTGGCCATTCAGATTGGCTTCCCGGAGCTGCCCGTCGGCTCCGGTAAAGAAAACGAGGTCCAGTCCCGTCTTGCGCTGCAGGCTAGTGAGCAGCTGGGGAAGAGTCTCTTTCTCGTTTGCTGCCGTGATATGGTTCCAGAAGGCATCGTGGGAGGCGAGGTTGGCGGCCAGCTTCAAGGAATCTTCCTGCCGTCGGGTGAACTCGCTCAGGCCGGAGAGGCCGCTGGCAAAGGTGCTGTCGATCTGCTCAAGATGCAGGTGGCTATCCTGCCGGCTTACGTACGAAAAGCAAATGGTGAGCAGCAGCAGGCAGAGCGGAAAAATGCTCAGGAAAAGCTTGTACTTCAGCTTCATGCTCTGAAACCCTCAGGGAACTACTCATTATAGTATGTCGTTCACTGAGCTCTGCCAACGATCCCGTTCACACGGAGCCGGTTGGGCGCTATGCTGCTCCCATGTCATTGCCGGATCCCGATCGCCCTTCCACATGGCTGGCCTATCGCAGCTCAAACTGCGAGAGCTGCCAGGCCGTTTGCTGCCGCCTTCCACTGGAGGTGCGTGCGCCGGATCTGGTACGCCTCGGCCTGGCGCGGCCAGAAGAGGAAGCTAGCCCGAAAAAGCTAGGGAAGCGGCTGATGCGCGAAGGAGTAGTGCGAACGTTCCGTGCGGCCACCGGATTTTTTCTGCTGGAGCAGCAGGCCAATGGCGACTGCCGCTTTCTCGATGCGGATCGTCGATGCACCGTGTATGAGATCCGGCCGGACACCTGCAAAGGTTTTCCCTCTGACCTCGGTCCGAGAGTGGGGTTTTGCCCTTATCGGCGAAAGGCTAGCGGGAAAGTTTCGAGTCGATAAAGTTTGCCCCGAGTTTTTCGCGAGCGACCAGTTGGTTGTGAGCGCGGCAGAGAAGCCGGAGGTTCGCTGGATGGTGGGATCCTCCCCGACAGCGCATTTTAATATGATCGATCTCGAGTAGAAAGCGGCTCCCGCACATACGTTTGCTGATGGGATCTTTGTATTGGCAAGATTTATCTCGTCGGAAAATAAGACGTCGAATGCGAACCGGGATGGCGGCAGTATTTTGCTGCGGTGGTACTACCGACGCGGTAGAAAGCGGCTGCGTCAGGGGATCCTTGTTTTTTAGGAAATGGTCGGAAATCAGATCTACGATTTCTGGCAAGCTTCCGGAAGGGTTTTTATGCGCGAGGATTTCGCGGCACCTTTCCAGTTTTGACCAGGTTTCTTGCGATATCGTCAAGGCTATACGAAACGTCTGATTGGATTGGGGGGTGATCTTCGTCTTTTCAATGGTGGGAAGGCCGAAGCTTTCGGCGATGATTTGCTCTGTTTTCCGGAAGGATGCACCCTCGATTTTAGAGAGAACAGCTTGTTTTTCCTGGAGGGGAACGTTTTTTTTCTGTCGAGCCGCTTTTTGCAACACTGTAATTTGGCTTAGCTGTAGGGTACCGGATTTGATCATTTCCAAGCTTGCCGGCAGCTCGGAAGCGAGGCGGGCCGCATCGATGCGGCGTTGAGCGGATGAGGCGCTGTATCCGAAGTCGAGTGTGAGATAGTCGAACAGACTTTGTCTTGCGCGCGTCAAATAGAGTTTTCTGCGGTCCACTTCCTGCACATGCAGCACAACTTCATGAATGATTTCTTTTTCGCGGCTTACCAATAGGCGCAGGCCGTTTTCCAGTTCCGCGTCAGAATAAGAGGGAAGACTGCCCATTCGGGAAAGATTGCAAGTTCGTCGCCTATAGGCTGTGCGTAATTGGCTGAATTCCTGAGAAGGAATCCACCCAATGGCGGGAAACCGTCCGAAGGACGTTGAATTTATCCCAGTCGTCCGCTCTTCCGGAAGTCTTCCAGACGCGCGTTCTTCTCGGTAAAGCGCTCCGAGATCCACTGGCCACGGCCCTCGCGATTCAAAGGGAGCGTGCCCATGGGATAGCGCTTCACATGGAGATGCACGCGCCGGATGCCTCCGAAGAAAAGCGCCATGGCTCCAGGCACCTCACCCACGGGAAAGTTTTCGTACCCGAGGGTGATGTCGTAGACGGCATCCACCATTCCGCCCAGTCCCTCGAGGGTGGCCTCGAAGCCTTTGGTGCGCGGGCTCATCACCTGGTTCAGCACCGGCAGGCGGGCCTTGCGCTCGAATTCCTGCGAGCGCTTGAGCTTGGCCGGCGTCAGCCGCGTGCCCTCGGCGAAAGAAAGGATCCAGAACGGCACCTGGTGGGTGCGCAGCCGATCGAAGGTGGCGAGAATCTTTTCCTTGTCGGCGCTCCAGTTGCGCTTCACGAACAGGCAGTCGAGAAAGAGCATCCCCCAGCCGATGCCCGGGATCCATTTGATCACGTCTTTCACGAACCACTTGAGATCGCGCGCGCGGCGGCAGCGAAACGCCAGCACCACGAGAGCGGGGATGTCCGCGCCGCTCTGGTGGTTGGCCACGACGAAAGCGTTTTCGCGCTTGGGCAGGCTATCTCCGGTCTGGATGAACTTGACGCCAAGCCCCTTTTCCAGCACCAGTGCCAGAGAGGAGAACCAGAGGCCAGCGCAGGAGCGGTTGACGAACCGGAAGGCGCCCGGAGAGATCGGCAGCAGCAGCAGGCTTGTCATCTGAACGGCGTTATAGAGCAGTACCGAAACTGCCAGAAAAAGCAAAAACACCACGGCCAACGGCCAGAGAATCAAGGCAGGCATGCGGCAGAGCTTAACGGATGCGGCGGATGCGCGCAATTCCCTGGCGATCCCGGCTGGCACACCGCTATAATCCGGGGCCATGAGGGTGGCGATCATCGATCTGGGCACGAACTCCGTACGCTTCGACGTACATACGCTCACCACCGGCGGCAAGGCCAAGCTCCTGCACCGGGAGAAGCTGATGATCCGCCTGGGGCAGGGGGTGTTCCTCAAAGGCAGAATGGACCCCGCCGCCATCGACCGCACCGTCGAAGCCATGGAGCATTTCAAGCAGATCGCCCTGGGCCTGCGCGTGCGCAAGATCGTGGCCTTCGGCACCAGCGCCTTGAGAGAGGCGTCAGATAGCACGGAGCTCGTCGAGCGGGTGAAGAAACGCACCGGGATCGAGATCAAGGTGATCTCCGGCCGCGAGGAAGCCAAGCTGATCGCCCAAGGGGTGTTGGCCAACGAAAATCCGCCGAAAGGAAGCTATGCATTGGTGGACATCGGGGGCGGATCCACGGAAATTTCTCCGGCCCGCGGCCTGACGATCCTCAAGGGCGACAGCTTCCCGCTCGGCACGGCCCGGCTGCAGCAGGTGTTTCTGAAGCGCAGCCCGCCCCGCGAAGGAGCCGTGCGCCAGATGCGGCAGTACATTGCCAACGTGCTGAAAGAGAAGATGCAGGCGGGAAAGTGGCCCCACTGCGACACCTTACTCGGCTCTTCCGGTACAGTGCGGAACCTGGCCCGCCTCATCGACAAGAAAGACGACGAGTTCTCCTTCAAGGACCTTTCCGAGCTGGTGGCCGACATGGCGACCATGAACACCACCCAGCTGCTCGAAATTCCCGGGATGGAACCCAAGCGGGTGGACATGATCCTCTCCGGCGCCATTCTTCTGGAGGAGATCGCGCGTGCGTTAGGCGCTCGGAAGATCGTTTTCACTGAGTTCGCGCTGCGAGACGGCATCATCGAAGAAGAAAAGCGCCTGGCGAAAAGCCATAAGAGCTCGCTGCTCGAACTGCATTTGGATGATTTATTTGAACACGCGCGCCGCTTCGGGGGCGATACCGAGCACCTGGTGCATATGGCGCGGATTGCGTCGGAGATTTTCGCCCGCTTCCAGCGCATCCACGGCCTCGAGAAACGCTGGGAGATCTATCTTTTGTCCACCATTCTGCTTCGCCACTGCGGGCAGGCGATCAGCTATGGCGACCGCGCCAAGCACTCCTTCTACATCGTGAAGAACCTCGATTTTCCGTCGATGGATACCTGGGAGCACGAGTTCGTCGCCCGGCTCTGTCTGCATATTCCGGGAGGCAAGGTCGACGGAAAAGACCTCAACCCCATCGGCAAGGACAAAAAACGCCGTGCTGCCTTCCTGCGCCTGCTGGCGCTGGCCCGCGTGATCGACGCCCTCGACCTCGGCCCGCGCACCACTCTCAAAATCAGGCGCCTGACGGTCACGAAAGGATCCGCGCGTCTTTCCTTCTCTGGTAAAGCCACCGAGGGCATCGAACAGCTGATGATGGAGCGCAAGAAGCGGCTGTTTGAAGAGGTTTTCGGCCGCGAGCTGCTGCTCGAGCGTTCTTCGCGCGGTTAGCGCGTGTCTCTCAGGTTTTTTTCTTGAATAGTTCCTGGTCGTAGAGAGGCGTGTGCCGGTAGTGCCCGATCGCCAGCTCCTCGAAATGCCACTGCGCCCGGTGGAGCGGGGGAACGGCCGGCACTTTCGCCCAGACGCCCCGGGGCGTGAGGCGGCGCGCGCGCACGTTGTCTTTCAAGTAGCCAGGGAGAATCACCTCGGCGATGAAGCGGTAGAGGCGTGAATCCAGCACGGGGAAGGCGATCTCGAGGCGCGAGAAAAAGTTCCTGGGCATCCAGTCGGCGCTGGAGAGGTACATCGCCTTGCTGTGCTGGAACCAGTAAATCCGGCTGTGTTCGAGAAAGCGGTCGACGAGCGAGATCACGCGGATGTTGTCGGACAATCCCTTCACTCCGGGCACCAGGGAGCAGGCGCCGCGCACGATCAGGTCGATCTGCACACCGGCCTGGGAGGCGCCGTAGAGGTCCTCGATGATTTTTTCGTCTACGAGTGCATTCACCTTGGCAACGATCCGGGCCGGATTTCCAGCCTTCGCCGCTTCCGTCTCGGCTTTGATCAGGGTGCGCATCTTCTGGTGCAGCTTCATCGGAGCTGTTACGAGATGCCGGAAGTTCGTGGGTACCTCGCGCTTGTATACGGAGTCGAAGAAGTGGCGGGCGTCGGCCCCGATCTCCTCGTTGGAGGTCAGGATGGAGATGTCCGTGTACTGCCGCGCCGTCTTGGCGTTGTAGTTTCCTGTCGACAAATGGGTGAAGCGGGTGGTTTTGTCGCCGATCTTGCGGGTGACCAGGGTCACCTTCGCGTGCAATTTCAGCGCGCCGAAGCCGAACTTCACCTCGGCTCCCGCCTTCGCCAGCTCCTCGGCCACGCGCAGGTTGTTGCTCTCGTCGAAGCGGGCGCGGAGCTCGAGAAACACCCGCACCTTTTTTTTCTGGGCGGCATCCTTGAGTAGCTCCACGATCCGCATGTCGGAATCCGTGCGGTAGATCGTCTGCTCGATCATCGTGACAGCCGGGTCTTCGCAGGCCGTACGCAGCCAGGCGATAAAGGCGTCGAAGGAGTCGTAGGGGTGGTGGAGCAGGAAGTCGTACTTCAAAAGCGCGTCAAAGAGAGAGGCGCGGCGGGCTTCCTGGAAGGTCCCGGGGAGCGTCGCCTTGAGGTGGGGATTCTGGAAGCCGGGACGCCGGCCGAGGCGGTCAGGCACCGAAGCCACGAAGCCGAAGAGGCCGTGCAGGCAGAGAGTGCCAGGGGCGGGGAAGGCCTGACGCAGGTCGAGCTTGAGGTGGTCGCAGGCCTCGGCGATGAAGTCTTTCGGGAAGCTGCCGCTCCACTGCAGCCGTACGAGCCTTCCCTTATCGCGGGTGGAAATATTTTTGCGCACGAGGTCGGGGATGGATTCGGTGTCCCCGTCGGGCAGATCGAGAGTGAAGTCGGCGTCGCGGGTGGCGCGCAGGATGCCGGGCTTTTCCTTGATCGGCAGCATGGCGTCGAGATGGGAGGTGAGCAGCTCGTCGAGAAAGAACACATCCATCCGGTCGTTGGCTTCATCGATCTCGTAGAATACGGGCGGGATGGTGCGGGGCACTTCGAACCAGAGTTCTTTGTTGAGATAGACGAGCAGCTGCAAGTTCTGCAGGTCTCCGAGCTGCTGGTAGGAAAAGCTGCTTTTCAGGGATAGATGGGGCAGCACCCGCTCTTCGAAAAACCGGCGGCCTTGTTTGTAGGCGGCCGAGTCTTTCTGCGTTTTCACGTGCAAGTTCACCCGGTGCTTTTCGCCAGCCGAGCGCAGGATGCTTAGGGTTTTGGCCTGCCGGATTCCGAACTTGCGCACGCTCTCCAGCACCGTGCCGTGCACCCTTTGCAAATTCTCGCGATTCTCCTCGATCTTGGTGCTACTGAGCGACCGCAAAAGCGAGGCGAAGCGGATCATGAAAAATTCATCGAGGTTCGAAGCCGAGATGGAAAGAAACTTCATCCGGGAGAGCACGGGATTGCTTTTCGAGCGGGCTTCGGCGAGCACGCGGTCGTTGAACTGGATCCAGCTCAGGTCGCGATGGATGAGCGGCTGGCCCGGCTTGAGCAGCAGAAAGGCAAGAGTAGGAAGCGAGCTGTTGGCGTCGACGGTGTTCATCGCAAATGAGTTTCTCAGAATAGCTCAGGTCTGCTGCAGTGTTCTAGCGGGGGAGGCGAAACTGAAGGAATCTTGATAGACGATTTTGCAAAATTCTGTTCCATTTTTTGCAAACTTGCCTGGTTTATGACCCACCGTTCCGTCGAGCATCGACCTAATCCGACACATTAAGTTGACCTATACGCTGTTTCCGTTACCATCGGAGTGAAAACTTTCGCTATTTGGCGAAGGCAAGGGGGGCTCGGCCGCCCGAATAACGAAAAAGGAGCATAGATGAAAAAGCAGATTCTTTTGGCCTTGGCCCTGGTTGCCGTTGGTGGCACCGCGCAAGCCGCGGGTAAAGCGAAGCATCAAGAGCGTACCTACGAGCGCGTGTCCTCCTCCCGTGGCGGCCATGCCATGGCTGGTTGCGGTCTCGGCTCGCTCGCGATCCAAGACACCAGCAAATGGGCTCAAGTGGGCGCCGCCTTCCTGAACGGCACCGGTGTTCAGACCTTCGGTATCACCTTCGGTACCTCGAACTGCACCGAAGACGGCGTGGCCTCGGCCAACCGTGAGAAAGATGCCTTCGTGGAAGCCAACCTCGCCGACATCCGCCGCGACCTAAGCGTGGGCAAGGGCGAATACCTCAGCTCCCTCGCCAGCTTCTACGGCTGCAAAGGCGAGCAAGTGGATTCCTTTCAAAAAGCTCTCCGCAAGCACCAAGACAAGCTCGACACCGCTTCGCCTGCCGGCGCCGGCCGCGTGATCGACTCTGTAGTGGCCGAAGAAAAAGGCGCCTGCATCGGCTAATTTTCTTTCGGAAATGAAAAGGGCCGTGGCGAGAGCCGCGGCCTTTTTTGTTTCTTGCGAATTCATTCCCATCCCGCTACGAAATATCGTGATTCTTTTCATTCTGATTTCGGCGTTCTTTTTTTCTCCAGGAGCTTCGGCCGCTTCCTCCTCCGACCCTGCCTGGCGCGCCCTCCTGCATTTTTCCGGCAAATCGGGCGGCAAATCTTCGGTGGCCGAGAAGTCGCAGTTTTTTCTTTCCCCGGATGGATTTAAGGATCCCGAGGCCGAGCTCCAGGCGACATTGCAGTACTTCGACAAAAGTCCGGTGGAAGCCGCATGCCGCTATCCCGCCCGCGCGCTTTATCTCGGTCGAGTGAAGGAAGGAAAAAGCGACTGGTGCGAGCGCTGGAGTAAGTGGCGTACGGCCATCTCCGCCAAGGGAGCGGAGCTCGTGCTCGCGGGCCCCTTCATCAGCAGCCCCTCCGCCATGTACGGCCATACGCTGCTGAAATTCGTGCGCTCGGGCCGTTCGGAGGGGGAGGATCTCCTCGACTATACCTTGAACTACGGCGCCAATACGGGAAGCGTAGTGGGCATTCCCTACGTCTGGCTCGGGCTCACCGGTGGCTTCAACGGCAGCTACGCGACTGCCCCTTTTTACCTCAAGGTGAAGGAATACAATTACGTCGAGAACCGCGACTTCTGGATTTATCCCCTGAAGCTCACCGACGCCCAGCTGCGCCTGTTGGTGGCCCATTCGTGGGAGCTGCGCGAGGTGGAGTTTCCCTATTTTTTCCTCCACCGGAACTGCTCTTTCTATCTGCTGGAGCTGCTCGAGGTGGTGAGACCGGGCTCTGAGCTCAACGGGCACTTCCCGTTCTGGACCGTGCCCATAGATACGATCCGCCTGCTCACAAAGGAAAATTTCCTTGGTACTCCCCGGCACCGGGCCTCGCGTTACCGGCGCCTGAAGGCGTATCGAGAGCAATTGTCGTCGGAAGAAAAGAAATTAGCAGAGCGCCTGGCGGAATCTGGCGACGCAGGCGTGCTGCCTGAGGGGCGGGAGACTTTGATTCTGGATTCCGCCTATGAGCTCTGGCGCTACCGCACCGATGGCAAAAAAGAATCCCGTCCCGAAGTGGAGCGGAAGCTTTTAGATGCGCGCTCGCATTTCTTTTTGAAGGGCGCATTTAGTCCGGATTTTTCCGCGGAGCGTCCTCCCGAGCTCGGGCATCCTTCCGCCCGCCTGGGAATAGCCGCGGGAACGAACCGTTTGCGCGAGTTTGCTGAGATTTCCTATCGCGGTACTCTCCACGATCTTTTGGCCGATCCCCACGGCTATGAGGACTATAGCGAGCTTTCCATGGGCGACCTGCGCGTGCGCGTGGAAGACGGCACGGTTTTCCTCGAGCGCTTCGACTTTCTGCGCCTGCGTTCCGTGGCCCCGATGGAGCGCTGGATCCCTCGCTGGTCGTGGTCGTTCCGGGGTGGATTGGCCAGAGCGAAGGAGTTTGCCTGTTCGGGCTGGAACTGCCTCAGGGGCGGGCTCGAGGGGGGAGGCGGGCTTTCGGCTAACCTGGGCCCTGTCTTGGGATACGCGCTCTGGGAGTTCGAGGCCGAGGCCGGCAAGCCGTTCGATCGCTCTTATCGCCTCAGCACGGGGCCCTCCGGAGGAATTTTTACCCCGCTTTGGAAGGGGGCGAGAATGCTTTTAGAGGGCGAGTGGCACTGGCGGTTCCTGGGCAGTCGTGTGGACAAGCACAATGCACGGCTCGGAATTTCGCAGACATTTTCTCGCACCTGGGAAGCGCGGTTGCAGACGGAAGTGGCGCACGGCTACCGCGAGGGCCTGCTGCAGCTGATGCACTATTTCTAGCGAAGCATTTTTTCGGCGAAGGCCGTAAGCGACTTCAGGGAACCGGCGATCTGTTTTTTCACCGCTTCGTTGGTGAGCCCGCCCATTTCGTCAAAGGCGTGGTCGGCCAATGCGCACTGCACCTGCTCAGGAATCACCCAGGTCTTGATGCCCGAAAGCACCGTGCGCAGATGGATCAGCCCGCGCGCGCCGCCCAGACTTCCGGGAGAAGCGGCGAGCAGCACGGCGATCTTCCCTTCCCAGAGGTTCGCGGGCGGCCGGGTGCCCCAGTCGATGGCATTTTTGAGAACAGGGGAGAGCGAGCCGTTGTATTCCGGAGAACCCAGCACCACGATAGTGCTCTCCTGTAATGCGGACCGGAAGTTCAGGATGCTTGCGTCCAGGGGCTTTTTTTCGAGGTCTTCGTTCATTAAAGGAAGTTGGAGGGGGGAGTGGAGCTGGGTGCTGAAGCCCGATCCTTCGGCGGCGGCCAAGAAATTCTTAAGAAGCTTCAAATTCCAGGAATCCGCACGTAAACTACCACAGAGGCCGAGGATTTTTTTGTTTTGCATAGGGCCACACTCTACCCAGGGTGGGCTTGCCACGCAAGGACCCAAGATATGGCAGATCGCATCCTGAACCTGAACCAACAGATCGCCCTGCTACCGGCCGCGATTCCCGATTCGGTGCTCGATTTTCTCGAAGACTTTACCACCGCTGCCGCCCTTCAGACCGAAGCCTCCCGCTCCGCCTACGACCAGGAGTACCTGAAAAACCAGGGAGAGAATTTGCGCACTGGCCTGGAAGGCCTTCGTGCGGAAGTGGGCAAGCTGTTGCAAGTCCAGGTGGACCAGGCGGGACGGGAAATTCCCGGTGGATTTCTCCTCAAGCTTTCGTTCGAACGGGGAGTGCGGGGCGTGGGACTGCTGACCAAGCTCAAAGAGCGAAGCATCCTCCGCGTGCTTTTTCTCCCTGGCGAGTATGCTGAGCCAGCGCTCAGAGATTTGCTGAAGAACCCGCCCATACAGGGATGAGCCCTAGCCCGGCGGGGGGCGCATCTTTCCACAGAGTGAGGAGGAAGCCTCCGCCTCCGGAGCCCGTGGGTTTCACGGCCAATGCGCCTTTCGTCTTCAAGAGCTCCATCGTTTTCTGATCCGCGCCCAGGCCCCATTCGGCAAAGCAGCTGCCAGCGGCCGCTAGGGACTCCGCAAGCTCAGCAAGGCAGCCAGGAGCTGTGCTGGCCAGTGCTGCCTTGGCCTGGCGCACGGCCTGGGACATCCGCCTGTCGAGATCCGGGCGGCGCGCCTCTTCCACCCTGAGCACACAGTCTTTTGTCGACGATCTTTTTCCGGTGTCGAAGAGGAAAAGCTCCGGTTTCCAGGTGAGGGAGAGCGGCGACGCCGGCGTGCCTTTCACATAAAAAATCGGCGCAGACTCCAGCACGCAGGCCACATCCAGCCCGCTCGACTTTCCGTGGAAAAGGTTTTCGATTTCCATCGCCAAAGAAAAACGGTCGTGCAATTGCGCGCCTTCCATCTCGAGAAAGCGCACCACCGCGGTGGCAAGGGCAGCCGAGCTGCCGAGGCCGGCCTGAACCGGAATGTCGCTTTCGATCCGGAGGGAGTAGCCGGGGGAAGGAAGGGTGAAGCCGCTTTTCTCTAGGGCGCAGCTCAAGGAATCGCGCCAGGGGGCGGAGAAGGGGCCTTCGTTCAGTTCAAATTTTGGTTCGGAGCGGCGTTCCCAGGAAAGACGAAAAGAGCGCGAGAGCAAGGGGAGGGCGATGGCTTCGCCCCCGCGCACCACGCTATGCTCGCCGGCCAGAATGCACTTTCCGTAGGCCTGAAGCTCGTTCATGCCCGGCTCTCCATCACAGTGACTCCGGCGATCGCCTCGAGCTCTTTGCGGTACATCGCCTTTTCCGGCTCGGGCACGAGAAAATGCACGTTGGGCCCGGCGTCCACGGTGGCAATCGGCCCTTTGCCCTTCTGCTCCCAGCGCTCCTCGTTCCAGCGGAGCACGGCGATTGAAAGGGGCGAGAGGTAGAAGAAGGGAGTGCCGCTCGTATGGAAAAGACTGTGCATGTCCCAGAGCTCCGCCCAGGAAATTTCCGCCACCTGCTGGAAGTTTCCTTCCGCCATGGCTTTCTTTAGGCTTTGCATACGCTGCCCGGCGCGCAAGGGGCGTCCATCGAAAAGCGGGCTGGTTTGTACCCGCTTGTGGGCCTCCGAGCTCGAGATTTTTTTCGAACCGGCATCGATCACCGCCACGAGGTCCACCAGAGGAGGCAGCTTGCATTCCACGGTACCGATTTTGTCGCCCTCCCAGGCGCACCAGGGAGAGAAGAAAGAGCGGCAGGAAGATCCCGAGCCGGTGCGGCTGATCATCGCCATCTGCCCCGGAGCGGGCAGAGGACGCTTCTTGAGATCGGCGAAGGCGGTGCAGGCGGCCAGGGTGAGGGCAGCGAAGCTCGAAGCGGAGCTGGCGAGCCCCGCGTCGCTCGGGAAGTTATTGCCCGAGCGGATGAGGAAGGAGCCTCCCACTTCCTGCTCTTTTTTCATTTTGGAGAAGAAGTCCACGTAGCGCTTGGCGCCTTCGGGGCGGAGCGGAGACGAGCCGCTCAGCTGCTCCCAGCGGTCGGCCCCGTCTTTTTCACTGACCTGCTCGATTTCCACGGAGGTGCGGAAGTCGGCGAGCGTCATGGAAAGGCTCGGGTTCACGGCCTGGTTGAGTCCGCCGGATTCCTTGCCCATGTATTTGATCAGCGCGATATTCGAAGGTGCCGAGGCCTTCCACATAGCTCCTCCTATACCGGGAAATTTCCCGAGGGCGCCAGCGAATTCGCCCGCGCCCAGGCGGCGAGGTCGGCGCCGTGGTGGGCCACGAGGAGCACATCCGCCCCCATGGCACCGCAGCCCTTGGCCGCCAGCACCCGCTCGAGCGGCAGCGTCTCGAGCGCGCTTTCACTATGAGGCGCGAGCAGCCCGAAGCGCGCCAGGCAATCGCCGTAAGAGGAGAGCGCGTAGGCGAAAGCCGGGCCGTCTCCCTTTTCGAGGCCATCCACGCCCTCCTTTACCATCGCACTCAGCTCCGAAAGCGGAAGTTTGCGCTTCTCTTTGAGGTGTTCATGGGTGGGAAGCTTCCGGCCTGTATGGAAAAGCGAGAGTGTCAGGCCCGCATTTTTTGAAACCTGGCGCAGGCTGCGCGTTTCAAGGTCCACCCGAAGAAGAAAATCCCCGGGCACGCCGAGCCCGAACGCCTGGGTAAGCACATCCGCCCCGCTGCCGGGGAAGTCCCGCGAAGCTTTCCAGGCCTTCCAGGCAAAAGCCTCGGGTTCCGTTTCCATTTCCGTGGTGCGGAATGCAGCCACGAATTCCGCGCCCGAGGCGCCAAAGCCGCCGCGCCCTTCGTGCGGGTCACGGAAAGAGATTTTTCCTGGAAACGGATGGCTCTCGAGCCACAGCCCGGCCGGGCTTTTGGGGTGAAAAGGAGAAGCAGAGGGGCCGGCGCTTTCGAGCTGCGCTTCGAAACGGGGGCCGTGGCCCAGCAGCAAGGCCGGGCAACCTTCGAGTATGGCGTACTCGCCGAGGAGAAAAGTTTTGCTGGGGATGCTGAGCCGGTTCACGGCGACTGCTTCAAGCCGCGGAGCACGTCGAGGAGCTCGCGGGCGCGGCTCATGGTGATGTTCTTTTCGATCTTCAACGCTCCCAGGAGTTTTTCCCGGAGGTGGGCCATCTCGCTCGGACGCGCGCCGGCGGCGATCGCGAGGTTGGTGGCATGGAGGCTCATATGGCCTTTGACGATGCCCACGGTGGAGAGCGCGCGGAGTGCGCCGAGGTTTTGCACGAGGCCCACAGAGGCGATGATGCGCGAAAGCTCGTCGCTATGCTTCACTCCGAGGATGCGCAGGCAAACCTGGGCCGTGGGATGGAGTTTGGTCACTCCGCCCACGGTACCGACCACCACGGGGGCGGCGAAGCGTCCCACGAGGGTGTCGCCTTCCATCCGCCATTTGGTCACCGGCTCGTAGCGGCCGTTTCTTGAGCAGTAGGCGTGCACTCCGGCTTCGACGGCGCGCCAGTCGTTGCCTGTAGCAATGAGAACGGGATCGATGCCGTTCATAACGCCCTTATTGTGAGTCGTGGCGCGGTAAGGATCGGTTTCGGCGAAGCGCGAAGCCTCCTCGATGCCGCGTCCGGTTTCCAAATCGATGCCGGGCATGCGCACTTCCGCGCGGGTGATGCGCGAGTCGACGAGGTTGGAGAGAATGCAGAGGCCCACCTTTTCGCCCGTCCAGGAGGCCAGGAACGGCTTCAGTGCTTCACAAACCTGGTTGATGAGGTTTGCCCCCATGGCATCGCAGGGATCCATATGCACATGGAGCACGAGCATTTCGCCCCCGTCTTCGCGGGGCAGACGGCGCACCTTCAGGCTCTGCACGCCTCCGCCTCTCTGAACGAGTCCGGGCACCACGGAATTGGCGATGGCGATCAGCTCCTCTTCCTTGTCGCGGATCACTTCGAGCACGGTATCGGTGGCTTTTACATTCGGGAACTGTACCTGGCCGATGATGGTGCGGCCTTCGGAGCCCGTCACGATCTCGCCGCCCTGGTGCGAGCGGATCCATTTGGCGGTGGCGCTGCAAGCGGCAACCACGGACGTCTCTTCGATCGCCATGGGCACGGGCACGTCGCGCCCGTCGATGCGGAAGTAGGCGGCGATGCCGAGCGGGAGCGGAAAGCTGCCGACCAGGTTTTCAATGAAATGCTCGGCGAGATCGAGGTTGAAGGGCAGGGTGCCGTCGAGCACCTCGAGGTCTTCGTCGCTCAGGTGCGCCATGGTCTTCAGGCGGTCGAGACGCTCGCCGCGGCTGAGCTTGGAGAAACCCTGAAAGAGCAGCTCTAGATTTTCTGCCATTTTTTCCCCTTCCTTAGAGAATCGGGAGAATCATTCCCGGAACAGAAAAGCGCGACCTTCAGCTCGAATTCGATTTTGGTCATCCAGGTATCGAGCGCGGCTTCGCCCTTCAGCGCGGCTTCCAGGGCCGGCTTGGCGAAGCCTACCTTGCGGGCGCCCATAGCGATGGATTTGGCGGCGTCGAGGCCGGAGCGGATACCGCCGCTCGCCCAGATCTCGGTTTTTTTCAGGTTCTTTTGCAGGGAAGCGGCCGCAATCAGGCTCTGCACCGTGCTTTCGCCCCAGCCCGCGAAGGTGAGCGCTGCGCCTTGCTGGGCACTTTGCGCGGGCGCGCGTCCGCCCTCAATCCGTCCCCAGTGCGTGCCGCCATAGCCGCTGAGATCGATGGCGGCGAGACCAAGGCGTCCCAGGCGGGAAAGCGTTTCTTTCGAGAAGCCGCAGCCCGTTTCCTTGAGCACCACGGGAACCGGGCTCGCCTTGCAAAGCTTCTCGAGCGCCTTGAGGCCACCCTTGAACTGGGGCGTGCCTTCGGGTTGCAGGCATTCCTGCATCGGGTTGGTGTGGATGATGATGGCGCCCGCCTGCAGCGCCTCCACCAGACCCAGAACTTTCGGCAGCGGCGTCACGATCAGCTGCGAGAGGCCGAGGTTGGAGAGAAAAAATCCGTTCGGCGCCATTCGGCGCAGCCGGGTCCATTCGAGTTTAGCCGCTGGATCGGTGAGTTCGCGTCGTTGCGAGCCGAGGCCCATCGGCCAGCGCCGCGACGAGGCCACCTTTGCGAGCGTGAGGTTGAGTGCTTCGCCATTGAGGTGGCCGGCCGTCATGGAGCTTACAAAACAGGGCGATGCTGCGCTGTATTTAAAAAATTTCGTTTCGAGCTTGAGCTCGGAAAAATTGAGCTCGGGCAGAGCTTCATGCGTCAAACGAATCTGATCGAATCCGCTTTCGCCCAGCGCTTCCATTTTCGGATCGAGCGCGAGGCGGAGATGGTCGGCCTTGCGACTTTCGAAACGCTCTGTGTTCATCGCCCCAACTTATCGAGTTTGTTGCTCTTTGTCGAGTTGATTGCTTGCCCTTTCCAGCTCCTGCCGCTACGTTCAAACGGGCAGAGGAAAGAAATTTATGCTGCGCTTCGTCGAAGTAAAAGGCAAGGATAGCGAAGACTTTCTTCAGAGAGTCACTGCCGGCACGGTCAAGGGCATCGGGGTGGGCGAGGGCCGGGCCGGGCTTCTGCTGAACGGGCAGTCACGGATGCTGGCCCAGTTCGAGCTGCTGCGTACGGAACGGGAAAGGTATCTCCTTGCCGCACCTGAGGGCTGCGCTTCGGCTTTAGCAGACGCACTCGAAGCCCTGCATTTTTCAGAAAATTTGGAGATCGGTCTGCTGGGGCTGAAGGCCGGAGTACTCAAGGCGGAAAAGCGCCGGGAGGAGCAGGGGAGCTTCCCCTTCCAGAAAACGGGCGACGGCTATGTGTGGCCAGCTCCCGTTCCAGGCTTCGCTTTTTCTACCTTTACTGCCGAAACTCCCGCCGACTGGGAGTTTGCCCGCATCGGCGCGCTCGTGCCCTGGCCCGCTCAAGACTGGGACGCCAACACCCCGGCCCTGGAAGCGGGAATGCTTCCCTGGATCGACCGCGACAAGGGCTGCTATCCCGGCCAAGAGGTGGTGGAGCTTTCCCTGAATGTCGGCCATCCGGCAAGGGTGTTGGTAGCGGTGGAGACGAACCAGCAACTTCAAGCGGGAGAGAAGACTCCCTGGGATGGAACGGAGGCCATCGTGACCTCGGCCGCCTTTGCTAACGGCAAGACACGTGCTTTGCTGCGCCTGCCGTGGGGTAAAAAAGACAGTCTGCCGACGGGATTTACACGTATCCGTTCTCACTGGTGAGCTTGTTGGAGAAAATCCAAAGCTGCTACAATCATTTCATCGGGAGGGCTTATGCCGAAGGTGCAAGTGAAGCGGGAAATCACCGGGGACAAAAAGAAAGTTTATAGCGCGGTGAAAACTTATCTCGAAGGGCGCGACACCCTCAAAAAGCTCGGCGCCACACTCGACTGGAACGACAAAGGCTGCTGTGCCGAGATCGAAGCCAGCAATTTCTCGGGAAATATTTCCGTAAGCGAGAAGAGCGGAAAGTCGCTCGTCGAGATCGCCATTGATCTTCCGTTACTGCTCACGCCCTTCAAGGGCAAGGTGGAAGAGGAGCTGACAAAGCATCTGAGCAGGGTGGAAGTTTAGGCTACCGGGACGCAGGCATCCGCGGCAGGTTCTTCACCCGAATCATATTCCGGACCGAGAATTTCTTCGCTCCCAGCATCAGCACGTTCTCCCGGATTGCATTACTGCCCATGATCGGGGGCAAAAAGGTAGTCGCGATGGTTTCTGCGTAGTCCCGATCTGCGATTTCGTTGACCTCGCCCTCCATGAAGAAGGTGCCGTTGAGTACCCGGACAGAGACCTTTTCAGATCCGTCTAATTTGCGGATCTCCCTCTGCATCCTTTCCGCGCTGTCGGTATAAATCGACTCGCCCAGGGTCACGAGATTGAGGATGTAGCGGGGGTAGGCGTTTTGCACCTTGAGGACGAGATCGTAGTCGGAGAGCACAGTTTCCGCACTCTTCAGCTTTCCGGAGATAACTACATAGGACACGCCCTGCTCACGCACGGTAATTCCGTTGATCCCGCCGAGCTCCCGCTTGGCCAGGTCAAACGCTTCCGAAAAAGTGCCGGTGCTCGCCGCGGTCTTGGATTCGCCCTGAGCCAGGCGTTCCGAAACCAAGGTAAGACATAGAAGAAAAAGAATGGTTCGCATCAGCTACCTCTTGCTGGACAGGCCGCGCCAGTTCCGTTTGTAGTATTTTTTCACCCGCTCAAAGAGGCTCACCGACGAATCTCCCATGGAAAGGGAAAAGAGAAAGTCGTCTTTGTTGATCGGATTGAGCCCGGGTTCCTTGGCGTTCGCCACTTCCCGTTTTCCCCAGAAGGAGTTGTCGGATTTATCAGACTTCCCGTCTTGCACGGTGCTTTTTACAGCGGAACCGGTAGGAGGAGTCGAGGAGGCTCCCGCACTCAAAAAGGCCGAGGGGGTCGTGGGCTGGCCAGAGCTGCTGCCAAAGTAGTCGGAGCTTCCTCCCGAAGGAGCGCCTTTGAGTCCGCCCGCGATTTCCGTGGTCTCTCCCGTCTGGAAGAGGTGAGGTCCCGCAGAAGGGGGGGTGTCGCCGGAGCCGGAAAGTTTGAGAGAGTCGCCGATAACGCCTTTATCGCCCCCACCTTCGGAGCCGTAGGATTGGATACCGCTATTCGGAGCGCCTGCCGCTGGGGCACCGCCGTTGTTGGTCGAGCCCGGCGTGGGAGCCGTGGCGCCAGAGCCGCCGGCATCGAGCGATTCGATATCGGAGCCTTCCAGGCCTTTCGTCGGGTCCACAACGTCTTTCCAGGCGATGTCGCCGTTTTCGAGTTGGCCGTCGGGAGTCTGGAGAAAAACACTGCCGGCATCCGGGGGGTCGCCCAGGCCAACACTCGTCTCCGGCTCCTTGGGTTCGTCGGGATCCGGCTTGGGATCCTCGCCATTCTCCGGCTCTTTCACGCAAGCCGCGACCACGGCGTAGTCGACTTTTTTCTCGTTGGTGATGTCACACGTACAGCTTTCCCCAGCCGATTCGAAAACGCGCTTGATATTGAGCGTGCCCGTACAGCCGCAGCCCGTGGTCTTTTTGGGCTTCGGGCAGCGAACCACGCAGTGGGTTTTGTTATCGCAAAGCTTCTTCACCCGCTCGTAGCCTTCCACCACGCCGCAGACGGCGATCGCGCGGTAGGTGTCTTTCTCTCCGTGCATCAGGCAGCGGCAAGCCTGGCCAGGGCCAAATTGATGGGTGTAGATGTCTTCGGATCCCTTGCAGCTGCAGCTCAGTGCCTTTTTGCCTGTGGGGCAGGCAGCGACGCAATCCGTTTTATTATTGCATTTGCGCACCACCCTGACGATATCCGTGGCGAAGGCGCCCCAGGCGGAATTTGCAGGAGCAAATCCGGCTAGTACCGTAAGCAGGGCAAGAATTTTAAAAAACGCGCGCAACATCTGCTCTCACTTCCGCTTCGCCAGATCCTTCGAGGCTTTTTTGTAGTAACGGCTCACCCGTTTGAAGAGACTCAAAGAAGGGTCCGCACCTTCTTCTGCTCCGGTCAGGAACTCATCCCTGGCGAGCGGCTGCAGCGATTCTCTTTCTTTATGTAAAGGCAGATTGTCGGTGGCGGCGCCGAAGAGGGAAGGGGTTTTGCTGCCACCGGAAGGCAAGGCCGAAGGCTCCCGGGTGAAGCTCAGAACCGATTCTTCCTTTGCGCCTGACGGCAGGAAGGCGGCCGTAGGTGTCGCAGCGCCGCCCGATCCGCCGAACATACTGCTGAAGTCCGAGCCTCCGGCATTTCCACCTGGGGCACTCTTTATGCCTCCGCCCGTTTGATACGAATCGCCTGAACCAGAACTTTCGCTTCCTGGCACATTGGAGCCGGCCCCTCCCGCTCCCGTAGTGGAAGCGACCATCGACTGCGACCCACCGATGCTGGCCATCCGTGTCTCCTGGCCGGCGATGGCCTTGCCGTAGCTCTGGATCGCATTGCCGAGGTTCGTCGTCTCCACTGGCGCAGCGCTGTTGTTGGTCGCTCCGGGTGTGGGAGCCGTGGCCGCTGCGCCCAGCGAGCCCAAATCGGAAGTTTCCTCGCCCTTGGGAGAGCTTTCCGTCACCACGGAATTGCCGTTCAGCTCATTGCCTAGATTTTGAATGTCCACCGCGGCCTCGGAAACCGCCTTGCCGAGATCGTTGCTGCCGTTGGGCTGTGAATTCGCGGGCGCGGGCGCTGGTTTAGGCGCCTCTGCGTTCGCAGGCTCCTCTTTCGGCTTTTCTTCCGCTTTTTCCTCCGGCTTGGCCCCGCAGGCCACCACCACTTTGTAGTCCATCTTGCTCGTGACCTTACCGCTCAGAGTGCACTTGCAGCCGGTTTCCGTCTTCCTCACTTCGTCGATATGCGAATCGCCGCTGCAGCCGCAGCCGAGCGGGAGCAGGTCATTGTGGCAACTCACCTTGCAGGTGTCTTTTCCCGAACAGCCATTGCTGAATCTGTCGTATTTCTCCACGATCCCGCAGATCGCAGTCACTTTGGCGTCACCATGGGGGTTTTTACATTTGCAGCCGTTGTCGTCGAAGGACGCGAAGCCCGCGCTGTCGCAGTCGCAGCTCAGGGGCTTGCGGTCGCCATTGCAAGTCACCGAGCATTCGTCGTCCCCGCATTTCTTGGTTTTCCGCTCGACATTCGTGGCCAGAACCTCTGAGGCGTGGGCGAAGCTGGGCGGCGTGAGCAGAGCGAGAACGAAGGCCGAAAGTCTTAAAATATGAATGAGTTTCACGATTCCCCCCAACGATCTTTATCGGCTTTTTCCGGGGGAAAGTTCACGGATAAGAATGGCTGTCTCCGCGC
>DATBTF010000115.1:0-11391 GCA_036559405.1 Bdellovibrionota bacterium | reverse complement strand
TTGCGTTCCTCCGCCGACTATGAGCGTCTCCTGCGCGATTCCGGAGCTGAGCTTGCCACCATGGGCAAGAACGATTTCTCTTTCTCCCGGAGATCCACGATCGCTTCCACGAGTATCCTGCGCACCATCCGGTTATTTGGGTTGCTGTGGGGGAGTGCTCGGGAGTTTTTATTCGGGCAGCCGATTTTTCGTTTGGGAAAGTACAATACGCGGTCGGAGGCCTTCCTGCTCACGTTCAAAATCCTCGAAAGCTTCCAGGAGGAAATCCGTCGGGCCGGGGCGATCCCTTGGATTCTGCTTTTCCCCCTAAAAACTGACCTGGTATCTAATAAAAGCGGAGGAAAACTCCCTTATCAGCCCTTGCGCGAATTGCTGGAGCAGAGAAAGTACAGCGTGCTCGATCTGAGTGAGGCATTTAGCCAGTCGGACTCACTTCCCACGCTTTTTACCAAGGGACATCACTTTAACGGGGCGGGAAACCGTTTAGTCGCTGACTATCTGGCCCGGAAAATCCGTGTACAGAGCGCTAATGGGCCTGCCAGCGAAGACCGATAAGAGACTGTGGTCCAAGCACTTTTCTTCATTCTGTGCCTCTTTCCTTCCGCCGCCTTCGCCTTCACCTATTCCGTGGTGGAGGTGAAGGGCAAAGAGGCCTTTGTGCTTGGGCAGGGCAGCTCCCACCGCAATGCCGCCAAGGAGGGAATGTCCGTGCAGGAGGGAGAGACAATCCAGACAGGCCCCCGTTCGCTGGTTCTGCTGGAGTCGAGCAACGGACATAAGGTTCATATCGGCCCGAACACTTCCGTTCTGCTGCGGGAGCCGGGAACCGACAAGGGGGAGTCCTATAACATCATCGAGTTGATCCACGGGGGCGTTCGCTCGATGATTCGGAAGGGTGAAGGTGAGCAGAAAAAATTCGAACTGCGACGAGGCAACTTGAACATCGGCGTCCGGGGAACCGACTTCCTCACCGTGACCGAGGGAGAGGGGCTCGAAGTGTTCCTGAACGAGGGTAAGGTTTTTCTGCAGAACAAGATGGCGCTCACCGAAGGCCACCAGGCTTCGATCAGCGCCAGCGGAGAAATTGTGCGCACGGCCTCGATGAACCGGTTCGAGTTCGCGCGGGCCATCGAGCGCGCGGGTTTCGGGGCGGAGAGTGACGACGGACGGAGCGGCGGCGGAGGCTCCGGCAGGAAAAAATCCGACTCCACGGAGGAAATGATCCGCAAGGGAGATACCGCAGGATTACGGGCGGCCCACCTTTCCCTCGATGAGATCAACGATCTCGGGAACGGCGAGGGAGTGCTGCACGTGGCGGCCAAAAGCGGGCGTTTTGAAGTGATTCAGCTGGCGCTGGACCTGAAGGCCGACGTAAATGCGCAAGACAGTAAAGGGAAAACTCCGCTCATGAATGCCATCGAGAGCCGGCACCGCCCTTCGATTGAGCTGCTTCTGACCAACGGTGCCAACAAAAAGATCATGGACAATTCCGGGCAGAACGCCCACGACTACGCCCGTAAAACCGAGAACCGCGAAATCCAGAATTTGCTGGCGAAGTAACTAAGACGTCAGCTCCTGCCAGCGGGCATACAGCCGATCGATTTCTTTCTGCAGCTGGCTCATCTCACGGGTTAGTTCGAGCAGTTTCGTGGCATTGGCCGCGAGCTCTGGTTTGGCGCTTTCCGCCGTGAGCTCGGCGAGGCGTGATTCTTTTTTTTGAATCGTCTCTTCCATCCCGTCGAGCTCGCGCTGCTCTTTGAAGCCGAGCTTCTTTTTTTCCGGGGCAGGAGTTGAGGAAGTCTCTTTGGCTTTTTCACCCTTATCGGGGGCTGCCTTTATCAGATCCTGCTTCTCGTGCCAGGCCTCCCATTGCGCCAGATTGGCGAACTTTTCGATCGTCTTGCCGCCCTTAGGATTTTTTCCGAAACCCAGAATGGTGGTGGAAACCTGGTCGATGAAATAACGGTCATGGGTGGCTACGAGCACGGCGCCGTTGAAGTCCTGGAGAACTTCCTGGAGCAGATCGAGAGTAGTGATGTCGAGGTCGTTCGTGGGCTCGTCGAGCACCAGAAGATTGGATTCCTGGAGCATCAGGATCGCCAGCAACAGGCGGCTTTGCTCGCCCCCCGATAGTTTGCCGACGGCCATGTCCACCATATTCCCCGAAAACAGGAAACGATCGAGATACGAACGCACGTGTACCCGCGAGCCGCCGAAGTCCACATGGTCTCCCCGGCCGCAGATCGTTCGCATCACCGAGAGCTCGGGGTCGAGGTTGTCGCGATTCTGCTCGAAGTAGGAAACTTTCACGGCTTCGGCGCGGGTGATTTTTCCGCCGTCGGGAACTTCCTGCCCGATCAGCATGCGAATGAGTGTCGATTTTCCGCAGCCATTGGCACCCAGCAGGCCGATCCGGCTTTTCGGAGTCAGCAGGAGGTCCAGGGGCGGAACGATCAGTTTTCCGTCGTAAGACTTGGAGATCTTTTCCGCGTCGACCAGGCGTTTCGGGTTGCGGTCGAAACCCTGGAAGTCAAACTTGGCGCTACTTTCGGCATTGCGGATGGCAAGCTCCTCCACTTCGTCCACAAGTTCGCCATGCCGCTGGATACGCGCCTGTTGCTTGGTGGTTCTGGCCTTCGCGCCGCGCCTAAGCCATTCCGTTTCGCGGCGGAGAGTGTTTCTCAGCTTCAGCTCCGTGCTCGCCTGTTGGGCGAATAACGCATCTTTCGCCTCCAGGTAGGCGATGTAGTCGCCCTTGATGCTGAGGAGGCCGAGCGGGTATTTACGGTTCACCTCGATGATGCGCGTGGAAACCTTCTGCAGGAAAACGCGGTCGTGGGTGATCGTGAGCGTTGCGAAGGGGGCATCGGCGAGAAATTCTTCCAGCCAGAGGATGCTTTCCACGTCGAGATGGTTGGTGGGCTCGTCGAGCAGCAGCAGGTCGGGCTGCTTCATCAGCTCGCGCACGATGGCCACGCGTTTTTTCCAGCCTCCGGAAAGCTCCGCCACGGGCCGCTCGGCGTAATCGGTGAGCTCGAGCTTGCTCAACAGCTCCTGGCAGCGCGCCATCTCCTCCCATTCGTGCTGGTCAAAGGCGCCCTCCATTGCCGTTTCCTGTACCGTGGCGCCCCCTGTGAATTGCGGCACCTGCTCGAGATAGCCGATTTTCAGGCCCCGTTGGATGGAGAGTTTCCCGCTATCGGGCTCCGACTTTCCGGCGAGGATCCGCAAGAGCGTAGACTTGCCCGCTCCGTTAGGCCCAATCAGGCCCACGCGTTCGCCGCTTTCGAGGGCAAAGGAGATGTCCTTGAATAGAAATCGCTCTGCAAAGGTCTTGCTGATGTTTTGGGCGCCGATAAGGATGGCCATAGTGCAGGAAAACACTTACCGCGGCGTAAGGCCGCCGGCCAGCCCGGGATATATTTTATAAATAGTTGAATTAATTGGTCTTTTTTGCTCCATTCCACGGCCAGCCCAGTCGATCACGAATATAGAGGGTTGTTTCTGTCCCCTTGGGGGAGGAACGGCCCTTGGGGGGATTCAAAAATGCAGACAAGAGGTTTCAGCTGGCGGCTCGCCGGCTGCGGTGGGCTGTTTTTTGCCTTCGGAATGAACCATGTGGCCGAAGCGGCCTGCGGGCTTGAGGCAGCCACTCTTTGCGCCGCCGAATTCCGCACCGTGCGGGCCTGTGGGCGGGACGTTAAGGTCCGCACCTTCTGCTCCAACCGTCCTCTGCCGCCGCTGACCAAGGCGATGCGGGAGGAGGCCAAAAACTACTCCGAGCTTTCCGACGACTACCAGCGCGATAACGAATGCCTCTCCACCAAAGGCGGATGCGCCACCCGTCAGGATAAAATCGGGGGTGCGGAACTCCCCGAGGAATTGGCCAAATTCAAGGATATGCAGGATGCCGACGAGGTGGAGGAGCTCCGCCAGAACATCACGCCCGAGCAGCTCGACGATACCCGGGACGCGGCCACCTTGATCATGAAGCGCGGCTATGCACGCCTGAATGTCGACTACCACATGGTTTACAGCATGTTTAACGACAAGGAGTTCAATGCCAGCGCGGAAGGCGTGGACCTGGTGGCGAAGCAAATTGTGGACGATGAGCTGCGCGAGCAGAAACGGCTGCTCGACATCCTGCGCACGGTACGCACCAAATTCACCAGCCGGGGCGACAAAGACTCCCGCATTGCCACCGTGACCTACGAGGGCATCGCCCAAGGTCAGATCGCCTTTCTCGAAGCTGTGAGCTGCGAGCTGGGGCGGATGGCGAAGATCAACCGCGTGCGGCAGGAAAATCTCAAATCGCTTAGCTTGAGCGATATCACGGGCACCAGGCCGGGGTCGCGGGACCCAATTCCCAAAGCGAAAGAGAAAGACAGGGTAAGCCAGCTCACGGGCACTGGAGGCCGGCAGCCCGCATTGGCCGGAGCGGTGGAAGCTCCGGGCGGAGTGCCGGACAAAGAGGAAGAGCAGCTCGACCCCAAGGGAATCGACGGCAACGAAACTTTCGTGAAGGATACGCTGGAGAGCTTCAATCCCAGCGGGCTGCTCGCCGACTCCTCACCTGTGCTCAAGCCGGAATTCTACCCGAGCTTTCAGGCGAAGGCTTTGGCCAGCAGTCTGGAGGAGGTGAACGGTCCGAAGGCGCCGGCGCCGATGGAAGCGTCCGAAGAGAGCATTTTTCAGAGAGTGCATCGCAAATACCGGGAGAAAGACCAGCCGGGAATTTTCGATCGGCGGCAGACGATCCGCGTGCTGGGAGGGAGGGATGTGTGGGAGCGTATCCGTTAGCTTTGCTCCTGTTTTTATCCGGCCACGCGCAAGCCCATCCTCTGGATGTCGGTCTCCTCGACGTGAGAGATGGGAGTGGCAGAATTTCCGTATCACTCCAGCTCAATCCTCTCGAGGCAGCACGGCTGGCGGAGATCGCGCTTCCGCCGCCCGTGAACTGGGTTTCTGTTTTCGAGCCACGCATCTTTTTCGCCACCTTGGGGAAGGCCGCGCCCCGGCTCGACGGGCAGGATTGTCCCTGGCGCAATCCGCGGGTTCGCCGCGAGAGCGGAGCCGAGGGCGCAGTGATCCGCGTGAGTGCGCAGGCGGTATGCCCTGAGGGCAAAAATGAAAGGGCCGGGAGCTTTTCCCTTCCCTTGCCGCTGCTCGAAAAAGCTACAGGCGGTTTTCGTGTGATCGCGAAGATTGAGCTCATGGGCAAGGTGAGCTCATCGGTGGGAAACCGGGAGCGGCCGTTCGTGGCCTCTTCGCCCGGCTTCGGGGCATTCGTGGCGCTGGGGGCCGAGCATATCGGCCTCGCACGCGGGCAATGGTTCGGCGAGAGCGGCCTCCGCCTTCCGGAGGGTCTCGATCATATCTTGTTCGTGATCGCACTCGTGCTGGGAAGCCTTTCCTGGCTGAACGCCCTCAAGGCCGTTACGGGCTTCACCTTGGGCCATTCGCTCACTCTATTGTTGTCCAGCTTCGGCTGGCTCAGCGCTCCCGCGCGCTTCGTGGAAAGCGGAATCGCCTTTTCGATCGCCTGCACCGCTATGCTGGTGCTGCTGGGGAAAAGAAATGCCCATTCCTGGAAGCTGGCTGCTGTCTTCGGCCTGGTGCACGGGCTGGGCTTCGCCTCCGCCTTGCGCGACCTGAACCTTTCTCGCGGAAGCCTGGTGGAGGGCGTTTTCGGTTTCAATCTAGGCGTGGAGCTGGCTCAGCTGGTGATCGCTCTACTGGTTCTGGGGATCTTCCTTGTATTGGCCACGAAATCCGCTGCGGCGCACTGGATCACGCTGAAAGTCTCCGCCTCCGCTATCGCACTTAGCGGAGTGTACTGGGCGTTCGAGCGGATGTTCGCCTAAAACCGTTCCCCTTGAATGTTGATGTGAGGCTGAGGGGAGCCTCTTTTTAAAGCATATCTTGCTTGGGTTAGTTTTTATCCCAGATGCTCGTTGTGGTACTGGGCGTAGAGGTATAGATGGGCCTTGAGGCAGTCGATCCGCTTAGTTGTACACCAGGTTTTTCGAAATAGTCGGTTCACGTTCGCTCGAAACATCGCGCACGTATGATTAAGACTGAAAAGGGGATCGAATCTGACCTTCTTGAGCTCGCTCTGGCCTCCAAGCGATCCTCTTTTACCTTCGTATGTTCTGTGAGTCCCACGAGGGAAGAATTCTTTCACGTCTCCCGGGTAGTGGGGATTTGCGTCCGATTTTATCAGCGCTTCTTCAGAAACTATCTCTCTCAAGTGGCGAAAGAGTTGTCTCCTTGCCTCCCTCCTCCCGTCCTTTCTTGGTCCGTACTTCCTAGCCTTCCCTACCAGCAATCCCTTGGCAGGCATCCTTGAAACTTCTAGGCCTAAGATCCTCCTGGTCTTGCTCTCCACGGCCAGAGTGATCGAAATCGGCTTACACTTCGTATGCTCAAAGGTTTCCATATCGTCGAACTCAATGATCTTTGCCTTAGCAGAGACGAAGTTACTTCTTCGAAGCTCAGCCTCCGCCTCAAAACCAAGCACCATGAGTTTGCGAGCCACGGTTTTAGGGTTAAGGCAAAGGGTGCGAGCAGCTCGGCGCAGTGATCCACCGCTTGCGAAGTGCTTTTTCAGGGCAGCGTTCTTGAGCCTCTTTTTATGCCTGAACCAGCGGCTGAAGCTGGCATTCGAACATGTGGTTAAGCACCCCTTACAGCGATAGCGCTGGATCCACCTTGAGTCACCGGTTCGGTAAAAGAACCCAAAGCGCACATAATGTGAACCGGAGGCATTCGAATCAGCACAATTGGGGCAGTTTGCGGGCATGGGAGCTTGCGATTCGCAAGCTCCAGGCCATGTCATACTGGGAAATTCAAATCCCCATCAACATTCAAGGGGATCGGTTTTAGTTTTTCACGTTCACGTTGATGCTATTGCTGGTCACTTCATATGTGCCGGCTGAGCCCACTAGCTGCACCGTATAGCTGCCGTTCGGGATGTAGATCGTGCGCCAGCCCAGGGTCATCTTGGCCAGCACCACGTCCATGCCCTTCGTATAGATCACCTTATCGCCCTGCTTCACCACCAGCTTGATCATCTGCATCGGCACGGGCGAGGAAGGCGCGTCGATGTCGAACTCCACCCGTCCGCTGGCTTGATTGGGATCAAAGCCTTTCGGAGAGAAGGAGAGCTTCATCTCCGGGCGGCTGTTCACAACGTAGAAGTATCGTTTGTCGGAAGTGCTGGTGCTTCCGTCGTGGGTGGCTTCCATCACGCCCTCATAACGTCCGTCGGGAAGCTGGCTGGTCAAGAGAGCCATCGAGCAACGGGCTCCCTGGCAGCCCAGCGTGCCCCGGGCCGCGCCGGTGTACTGGAAGGCCAGGGCGGTGGTGTTCGCATAGGTGGAAACGCCTTCCACGGCGAACGTGCCTGAGAGGAAGTCGCGGTCGCGCAGGTTGCGAGGGGTTACAAAGCCATCCGCTCCGGGAACTTCAAAGCCCCAGTTGGAGTCGGCTACACCGGATTCGTCGTCGTAGGATACGTACGCGAATCCATGGTCACCCCATTCGGGGCCCCAGGAGTTACGGATGATCCAGGCGCGGCGGGCGTCATCGAAGCCCACGATCGAGATCGCGTGGCCTCCGAGGTACTCGCCGGTCGAATGCTTATACACACCCGAGCTGTAGACGATGAAGTCGGCATAGACGTCGAGCGTGGTGACGAGCGGACCGCGGCGCAGAGCCGATTTCACGGCCTCGATGCCGGAAGGGGTGGCTACGGAGGTTACCTTTTGCGAGCGCTGTACGGAATCCGAGCACTTCAGCGAGCAGGAAGCATCTTCCCCCGTGGCGCTCATCGTGGCGGGCATGCAGGCCTCGTCGACTACGCCGGTGCGCTGGAGGAAGCTCGCGGCGCTCGAGGGCCACCAGCCGCGATCGCAGCCGCCGCCTCCGCAGGCGAAGAGCATGTCGGTGGAGTAACGCATATTCAGAAAGG
Source organism: Bdellovibrionota bacterium (assembly GCA_036559405.1). Taxonomy (GTDB): domain Bacteria; phylum Bdellovibrionota; class UBA1018; order CAIPTA01; family CAIPTA01; genus JAKFYM01. The sequence continues at coordinate 3,419 of DATBTF010000115.1, read as the reverse complement.
GAGCTCTTCGGCTGATGTTCATCTGGGTTTCCAGGGCGCCTACCGTGGCATAGGCCACGCAGCTACCGCAGTTGCCTTGGTTGAGCATGGGGGTCACCCAGTTCTGGCCGTCGCGGGAGCGCCAGTCCACCGAATCGGTGCCGGCCGTTAAAGCATTGGCAGCCGGAACAAGGGTCAGATCCTTGCCGTAGCGCACTTTTCCGGGGAAGCCGAGCATGCGCTGGACTTCTTTCTTGGAGAGACGGTTCACCCAGTTGTCCTGGGCCACCCAGGCGGCTTTTTTGGAACTGAGTTTGGTTTGCAGGCTTTCTACGTCAACAACGGCAGCAAAGCCCGGGTTGGAAAAGCATAGCGAAGCAAAAAGAATAAGAGCTCTCATGAATCCCTCCGTGGTTTGAAATAAGGCTACCATGTGGAGGAGGGGCCGCAGCTAAAATGTTCTGCTAAGCCGCGAGCTTGAGAGTCGGGGCAGTGGCATTCGGCTGAAGTGTCGAATAGGCACTCACCAGGTAAGAATTTCCGTGCTTCCCTTCGACTCGACGGGACTCGATCAGCCATTTGCCTGCAGAAGTACCCGCGCCACGCAGGGCAAATGCCGTCTCGACCGTGGATACGAGTAAACTGCCGCCATAGTCCAGTTGCCGTTCTGCTTCCATCAGCCGTGCGCTGTCCACGAAGGCGTTGCTTTGGCCGGCCTCTGTCCAGCCAGCGACTTGGCTCTGGCCTGCCTGCTGCCAGATGGGCTTGATTTCGCCCAGGACCAAACCCGCTCGGAACGAGAGAAACGAGTCGAGGGAAAATCCTTGGTCACGCAACTGCAGCGCGTATTCGTCCAGGCGCGCTTGCATCTGATCGACCGCGAGCAGTGCGCTCCTTGCAGGGCTGGTGCACTCGTCTCCATCAAAAAAGGCGCGCAAACCGTCGCCCTCTGTAGATAAGACGGTGCCTTGGTGAGCCAATACGGCGGACCAAAGATGCGATAGGCAGCCCTCTACGATCCGTCCCGCATCGCCGGTCTCGGCCGACAGGCGGAAGAGTCGTTCGGAATTCTTGATGTCAATGCAGAGAAGCGCGCCCTTGAGAGGGCCGGGCAGAGGATTCTTGCGGTGGTATTTGGAGATGGGAGATTTATCCAAGAGCTTACGTTCTTCGCGATATTCGCGCATGGCCGTGATGGCGAGCATCAGCACCACAGAAAAGTGCGTGAAGCGAGAGGTAAATGCCTGGGTCATGAGGGAGATCAGGTTTTGTCCCTCGCTGATCCCGATCAGGCAGATCAAGGCCATGCCGAAAGAAAAAAAGTAGAGGCGGTTGATGCGCGGGCCGAGGGATGCGGCCCTGGGCGAAGCCGCCAGGTGGCGTGCCTGGACAAGGCAGACCATTGCTCCGACGAAATGGAGCGAGGGCACCATCCAGAATTTCAGGTTCTTCAGGAGGGTGGCTCGGGAGCCGGTGTCCATCGGCAGGAAAAAGAGCAGCCAGGGAACCACCATAAAGAGCGGGATTCCCCAGTTGAAAAATTCGCGGCGGCTTCGGGCGAAGGAAAGGGCGGTCATAAGGCCGAAGCCGCCCTCCGCGGTGTAAAGGAAAAGCTCGAGAGCATGCGTTCCGTTGATATCCATGGAGCCGGAGAAGATGTCCATGAACTTGATCTGCACGAGAGCGCCCATGGCGCCGTAGACGGAAAAGTAAAAGTATTCCTGTTTTTGTTTCTGCACCTGCCAGAAGAAAAAGAAGAGCACCGAGAAAAGAAGATTGAGGAGAAAAAGGCCAAAGGGCTTGGCTGTTTTCCAAAACGCCGCCGCCGACCGGAAGGCGGAGGCTTCCTGAACGGTCGCCAATCCCTCTTTCCAGGGATAGGCGAAGAAATCCGGCGCGCCTCCTTCGGAGTCGGGATGGATGAGCACCGCCACCTTCAGGGGGCCGTTGCCCTCAAGGGAAGAAAGCGGCAGCTGCAGTACCATGGGCTGGCGTTCCTGGATCAGTCCCGTTGCCATCCACTGGCCGTTCACCCAAACCTCGAAGTCGCTATAGACCCAGCCAAGGATCAGCTGGTTGGCGTGAAGGGAGCGGGCGCGGGCAACCATTTCCGGCGTGAAAATCGCGCCGATCCAGAAATCGCGTTTTGCTTTGCGCTTTCGGCTGCCTTTGGCATCGAAGCGGCTTTCGCCTTTTTCCCAGAGCAAAGCATTGCCCGGGTGAGCCGGGCAGTTTGCGGAAACCAGACCGGAGAGAGCACAGTCTCCCGCGGGGGCATTCACCAGAAGCTTCCAGTCATCCTTGCCGAGAGTCACCGAAGGGTAAGCGTTACTCCAGCGCATGGCCTCGCCCGAGATCAAGTCGCCGAAAAATAAGAGAGTGGCCCCCAACATCGCAGCGTAGAGATAGTAGTGCGCCAGCACCTCCCGGCGCGCGTCGGCCGGGGCAGTGGTTTGCTCGCGCCTGTACAGGCGATCGGCGAACCCCTTAAACGACGGAAAACCCATGATCTCTTATCGGATTTTCCGGCCCGGCTTTGAGCTTTTACCCTGTATCAGGTACAGTTCCCGGCTAATAGGGAGCTGCCATGAAATTCCACCACTTTTGTCTGATCCTGGTTTTCGGTCTGCATGCTTTTGCGGCCCATGCTGAGACTGCTGCCACGAAAGCGCCCTGTGACGATTCGGCCAAGGTCTACAAAGCGTGCCACGACCAGGAAGAGCTGTACCGCGCAGACTTCGACCGGGCGAAGTCCGAGGGAAAGCTTCTTGCCGTAACTCTGGGAGCGGAATGGTGTCCGTGGTGCCTGGCGCTGCACCATATGTTCAAGGACCAGAAATTCGCGTCCGAACCCACCGCCCGCCAATTCGTTTTTTCCAGCATTTCCCTCTATCAGGGCAAAGAGAAACTTCCTTCAGGAGAAAAAGTGCTCGCCACGCTGAAGGAGCTCGCAAAATACAAAGAGAAGATCTCCGGAGTTCCTGTTCTTGTGGTGGTAAATCCCGCTAATGCCAAGGCCAATTTCATCGATACCGAGCCGCTCGAGAAAAATACCAAAAAGAAAAAGGGCCACGACACGAAGAAGGTTGTGAACGCGTTGGAAAAGGCCGCGAGCGCAGTGCGGTAAATAAATATTTTGCAAAAGTGGGAAACACTCGCGTAGATTCTTGATTCATGCGCGGATTCGCACCAAAGCTTCGAATATTTTCTGGTCTTTTGGGGCTTTGCTTCGCTTTGCAGACCTTGGCCGCGGCTCCATTGCATCCCTTTCACGGCAACCACCACTTTCGGGCATCCTTCGCCCATGGCCAGGAGAGCGGCGACGAGACGCCAAATCTTCCCCACAGCTGCCGCTGCGATCTTTGTCTGAACTTCAGCGCTCTTGATAGCGATTCTGTAGCCAAACCACCGGAATTTTCGCTGGTCGAAACCGCCTTCTC
>DATBTF010000114.1:0-8869 GCA_036559405.1 Bdellovibrionota bacterium | reverse complement strand
CGAGAGTCTATATCAATCCAGCCTTCTTCCTCCCCGTGGACTGCCGCGTGGTGCGCGTAATGAGCGATAATGTGGGAATGGAGTTCGTGAAACCTGATCACCCTGCCGTCGCGGCTCTCGCTCTCCTCCAGGATTTTTTCGACGCTGCGGAAAAATCCGGCGTGCTCGTAGAGTAGAAAATCGCTCAAAATTCCCCTAGCAATTCAATCAGTTGATGAAAACTGTCAACAAATACCGTGCAGCCGTTTTCAAGAGGTGTATAAGGGATGGGTCCCAAGGCAATCGTCTTAGGACAGAGGACTGAAGGAGATCGAATGAACGCCTTGATTCCTATCCTCCTCGTGCTCGCTTTACTGGTAGCCCTTCCGATGACGAGTGAAGGTGCTGCCCCTGCAAAGGCCTCGACCAAGGCCTCGAGCGGGCAAAAATAGAACGCCAGCCCTAAGATTTACATCTTACCCCCAGCGCCCTCGCATTTATCCGAAAGGACCGAATGCGGGGGCGCCCCCTTTTTATCCGGTATCCGTCCATTTCCAGAGTTTGCAGATCCAGTTTGTTTACCTCAATCGTTCCGGGCTCTCCGCCGATGAGTTGTCTAAGAGGTAGACAGATGGGTCGCAACTATTCCAACGAACAAGTAGTGAATCTCTCCAGCGTGCGCCAGGAAATGATCGAGGAGAAACGCCGCGACTACGAACGCGTGGTGTTCAAGTCGAACTTCGGTGTCTATACCCATATCGAAGCGACCGGCCTCCACGCCATCGAGATTCTCGACATCTCCGAGGGCGGGATGCAGTTCCAGACCCCCGAGCGCAGCTCGCTTCACCTCAACGCCGGCGACGTGATCCCGGTTCGCTTCTACTTCGCCACCGACCACTTCATCTCGATCGACGTGAAAGTGGTGCGCTCCTACAGTGCCATCGAGAACGGCAATGCCGTTCACCGCTATGGCTGCTTAATGGACAAGACGATGGCGTCTTACGCCGCGATCTACCACTTCGTGCAGTTCATCACCAAGTGCGCCGAGCACGGCCACAAGGACGAGAAGCACCTGAAAATCTTCTACTAGGCTAGAGCTTCCTGCGCATTTCCCGGCGCTTCTCCGGCTCCACGTCCCAGTATTTGTCCTGGTTCAGGATGAGCGAGTTCGGCCGGAAGTTCTTCGTCCAGCCGTGGAAGATGTCGTAGGCGATCGGATAGAAGAGCATCGACCATACGCTGTCCTGGAAGGCAATGTCCTCGGCCTTCTTGATCAGCGCCGTGCGCTCGGAAGACGGGCTCATGGCCGCGAGCTTTTCATATACTTTGTCGAAGTCCGGGTTCACGTAGTTCGAAGCGTTGGGCCCGGGGGATACGTTCTTCGAGTAGAGCAGGAAGAGAAAGTTCTCGGCGTCCGGATAGTCGGCCACCCAGCCACCGGTGAAGAACTGCAGGTTCCCGTTCTTCTCTTTTTCGAGATAGGCGGGGAAGGTATTCACCACGATGTCCATGTTCACGCCGATAGCGGCGAGAGACTTCTTGATGAACTCGGCCTGTTGTTTGGCATCGGTGCTCGAGCCGCGCAGATCGAACTTGAGTGTCGGCAGGCCCTTGCCGCCGGGATATCCCGCCTTGGCAAGGTACTCTTTCGCTTTCTCCACGTTGTAATCACCCACGAGATCAGGCCGGCCGGAATTGCCGGCGATCACACGCGGGACGATGCTGGTCGCCTTCACGCCCCGGCCATTCAGGAATTTGCGGATCAGCTCCTCGCGGTCCACCGCCATCACAATGGCGCGGCGGAGGTCGGCGTTTTTCCCGCCCACCACTTTGTCCTTCATATTGAAGTTGAGATACCAGATGATCGCCTCTTCGCCCTTGTTGAGCTGCAGGCCTTTTTCCTTGAGGTCAGCCTTGAGCTCGCCATTGGCTACGGCGGCGTCGAAGCTGTCTTTCGGAATGCCGGCGGCGTCGAGATTTCCCTTCATGAACTGCAGCCAGCGGGGCTGGCTCTCTTTGATGATCGAGAAAACGATCTCGTCCACGAACGGCAGCGGCTTGCCTGCGGCCGCCAGCAGCCCGGTTTTCTTGGCATCCTCGTCTCCGTCGGAGGGAAAGGTCTCTCCACGGAAAGCGGGGCTTTTCTCGACGATAATGCGCGAGTCCTTGCGGAAGTCTTTGAGGCGGAAAGGGCCGGTGCCCACCATTTTTTCATTGAGGCCCTGCTGCCCGTACTTGGCGGTCACTTCTTTGGCCATGGGCGATCCGAATCCCATCGCCAGAACGTTGAGCAGTTGGGGGTAGGGCTGCAGGAGTTTGATCTCGATCGTATAATCGTCCGTGGCTTTGAGGCCATCCACGCTTTCCTGGAGAATTTCTTCGGCCTTGGCGCGGTTTTCAATCAGCTTCTTTTTATAGGCTTCCCAGCCCACTACCTTGCCGTCGAAAATCCAGGTGCCGGGGCTCTGGATTTCCGGAAGCAGCATCCGCTTCCACGCATAAATGAAGTCGCCAGCCTTCAGCTCGCGGCCCTTGCCGTTCGGGAAGGCGGCATCGTCCTGCCACATCACGCCTTTTTTGATTTTGATTGTATAGTTTTTCTTGTCTTTGGAGATCGTGGGCATGCTTTCGGCCAGCAGGGGCTCGAGCTCGAGCGGAACTTTCGTGTATTTGTACTGGAAGAGGCTTTCCAAAGAGAGCGCCATCACTTCGAGGGAGATCGCGTCGTAGGCGACGGCGGGGTCGAGGCTCTTGACGTTATCGGCCAGCACCAGACTCATGCTTTTGCCTTTGATCTCTTCCTGCCGGGTGCAGGCGCCAAAGGCGAGGACCAGGATAAATACGACTGCGAGATGAACGACTTTCATTTTTCCTCCGAGCGCGGGCTCCCACAAGCCCCCGCGACTATATACAAGATCACTGTGCCGAGCCCAAGAGAGAAACAATATGCTCGATCGCGGGTTCGAGACCCGCGATTTTGGTTCCACCCGCCTGAGCTTGCTCGGGTTTCCCGCCACCTTTTCCTTCAATCAGCGGAGCGGAGGCCTGAATTAATTTTCCGGCATTGTAAGTTTTCGTAAGATCGGGGCTCACCAGAACCTGCAGGAACGCCTTGCCCTGGCCGGGATCGGCTGCGCCCAAGGCAATCACGCCGCTCGGCAGGTGGTCGCGGAGACGCTCGCCCAGAGTGCGGAGTGCCTCGTTACCGCCTTCTTTCAAAGTATGCGTGACCACCTTCACGCCCTTGAGCGTAGTGGCTTTCGCCACCAGCTCCTTCGCGAGCGATCCGGCGCTCTCGGCCTGGATACCGGAAAGTTTTTTCTCGAGTTCAGCGGCTCGGGACTGCAGCTTGTCCACGCGCACTAAGACATCCTCATTGTTCGGGCTCTTGAAGCGGTCGCGCAGCTTGTCGGTGACATCGGCCTTCGCCTTGAGAAAGTTAAAGGCAGTGACCCCGGTATAGGCCACGATCCGGCGCACACCGGCTGCGATCCCGCTCTCGCTCTCGATCACGAGGCAGCCGATCTCGGCGGTATTGGTCACGTGCGTGCCGCCGCAGAGCTCGAAGGAATAGCCGTCGCCGATCTTGAGCGTGCGCACGGTATCGCCATACTTCTCGCCGAAGAGAGCCATCGCTCCGGCGGAGATGGCTTCGTCTTTCGTCATCTCTTTGGGAGATACATCGCCACCCTCGGCGATCTTTTCGTTGATCATCGCCTCCACGGAGGCGCGCTCCTCTTCCGTCATCGCTTTCGGATGGGTGAAATCGAAGCGCAGGAGATCGGGATTCACTAGCGAGCCCGACTGCTTCACATGCGTGCCCAATTTCTTTCTAAGCGCCCAATGGAGCAGGTGGGTCGCAGTATGGTTGGCCATGGTACGCATGCGGAGCGGGCGCGAAACGCGCATCTCCACCTGCGCGCCCTCCTTGAGCGAGGCGTCCGTTTCGAGCTTCACCTTGGTGATGGAAAGCTGCGGCAGCGGCTTCTTCACGTCAAGCACATGGCCGGCGAGCTTTCCGCCCGCCCAGATCTCGCCTTTATCTCCCACCTGTCCGCCGCCTTCGGCGTAGAACGGGGTCTTGTCGAAAACGATCTCCGCAAGACCGCCCTTGGCTTCCCCGACGCGCTTTCCGTCCGCGATCACGGCCAGGATTTTTCCTTTGCCCTCGAAATTTTCGTATCCCTCGAACTGGGTGGTCGCGAGTTTTTTATCTTTCCCGAGCTCTGTGTAGACCGCCTGGGAAGAGGTGTCGGTCTCCGCTTCCGCGCCCCGGCTCTGCGCGCGTTGCTTGTCCATCAGCTCTTCGTATTTCTTCATGTCGACGTCGAGGCCGAGCTTGCGGCAGGCGACGACGGTGAGATCGATGGGGTAGCCAAACGAATCTTGCAGCAGGAAGGCAACCTCGCCGCTGAATGTTTTGCTTTTCTTCTTCTTCAGCTGTTCCAGCTCGGCGTCGAAGACTTTCTTTCCGCGTTCGATGGAAGTGAAGAAGCGTTCTTCCTCCGCCTGGATCTCTTTCTCGATTGTTTTCTGTTTGGTCTTGAGCTCGGGATAGGTGTCGCTCATAGACTGAACAAGATAAGGAACGTATCGATATAGGAAAGGACCTTGAAATCCCAACGTGGTTCCGAAATACACGGCCCTGCGGAGGATACGCCTCTGCACATAGCCGCGACCTTCGTTGGAAGGCGTAACTCCATCCGTTACGAGAAACGAAACGGCACGCAGATGATCGGCGATCACGCGCATGGCGGACGAGGGCTCATCGTTCAAATCTGAGGTGTAGGATGCTCCACATTGAGAGCTGATCGCTTTAATGATCGTCTGGAACACATCCACGTCGTAATTCGATGGTACGTTCTGCAGGATCGACGCCATCCGCTCGAGGCCCATGCCCGTGTCCACGCTGGGTTTCGGCAGGTTCGAGAGGTGGCCGCCCGAGTCGCGGTTGTACTGCATGAATACCAGATTGTAGAACTCGAGGTAGCGCCCGCCGTCGCCCCCCATTTTGTCCATTTCGGGATCGCCGGTGTTAAAGGATTCGCCGCGGTCGATATAGATTTCGGTGCACGGCCCGCAGGGTCCAACGTCGCCCGCGCTCCAGAAGTTATCCTTCTCGCCGAAGCGGTAGATCCGCTCTTTGGGGATGCCGACGTTCTTGTGCCAGATGTCGTAAGCTTCGTCGTCTTCGCGGAAAACGGTGACGTGCAGTTTGTCCTTGGGCAGGCCGTAGACCTCGGTGACCAGCTCCCAGGCCCAGGCGATTGCTTCCTTCTTGAAGTAATCCCCGAAAGAGAAATTTCCCAGCATTTCAAAAAAGGTGTTGTGGCGGGCAGTAAAGCCCACGTTCTCAAGGTCGTTATGTTTGCCGCCGGCGCGCAGGCATTTCTGGGCGGTAGTGGCGCGGGTGTAAGGGCGTTTCTCGATTCCCGTGAATACATCCTTGAACTGCACCATGCCCGCCGAGGTGAAAAGAAGGGTGGGGTCGTTCAGGGGAACGAGAGACGAACTCTTTTCGCGGGTGCATCCCTTGCCTTCAAAAAATTTCAGGAAAGCTTCGCGGGTTTCCGACACGCTCAGTTTTTTCATAGCGGCTTAGCTTAGCGCAGAATGAGGGATTCGTCAGTGGTTGCGCTCTGCGCAATCGGCTATTCGTTCAGGCCCCAGGACCCAGCCAGATCCACATCGCCGGTAGCGGCGCCCAGAGTGTGGGCCAGAGTGCCCGAGTGAGTGCCGACAAAATCCGCCCGTTGGAAAGCTCCGAGGTCGCCTCCGGGAGTGCGCAGGGCGGAGCCCACATGCCCCTTGCCCGGCTTGATGCGGAAGTCGTAGTTGGAGGGGTCTTCGAAGACGGGCTCGGTGCGTACGATGTCCAGCATCGAGAGCGGTTTCGAGCGGGCGGTGAAGCGCGACTTCCAGGATCCGTTGCGGCCCAGACTGTTCGTATTTGCGTCGCCTCCCACATAGAGCGCGTGCTCGCATTCGAAGAAAATATTGTCGTAGAGGGAAAACTTATTAGTGCTTCCACCCACTCTTACCGCAGCCGGACTGCGCACGAAGGTGTTCTGTTGGAGCAGGGTGGAGCCGGCATTGGCGGCGATATTGAGAGAGGTTTTGTTTTCGAAGAAGAGATTTCTCTTCACCACCGAGGAGCAGCCCTTGTCGAAGGACGCAGCCACCGGCCAGTCTCCCAAGAAGGCGTTGGCTTCGAGCTCGATGTCGGTGCGGTCGCAGGAGAGACCGCGCACCTGGCCGCGGGCGAAGGTGTTTCCGTATAGCGCAACTTTTCGGGAATTGTGCACCCAGGCGGCCACGCCCCCTTTAGCCTCGAATACGTTCCCGCTCAGGGTCACGTTGCTGGCATTGTTCACGATCAGGGCCGGCGCCTTTAATTTCTGTTGAAGAGCGGGCACGATCCGCAGCCCGGCGACGATCACGTTCGCGGCATTTTGCACCAGGATCACCGGCTTATCCGGATCGGAGCCGGCGATCGTCGTATGCGCGGGGCCTGAGCCCGAAAGGGAGGTGTTCGCCCCGAGGTAGATGGTTTTCTTTTCCTTGTAGACCCCCGGCATCACCTTGATCACCACCTTGTCGGTTTCCTTCGGAGCGACCGAGCGGTTTCGTGCCGGGGTGTAGCGGGTGGGATCCGTCTTGGGAGCCACGCCTTTTTTGATCGCATCCTGGGCCTCGGTGATCGTCTTGAAGGCGCCGGGAAGATTCGGGTCGACGAGCACTCCGCGTCCGAGGATTACGCCGATCATGCGCGGCTCGAGGGGCGTTGCTTTCTGCGCTTTGGCGATTGCCCTTTGCAGGGAGGAAGACAGAACTCCGCGTCCGCCCGGCAGCAGCATGCCCACGAGGCTGCCTTCGGAGTCGAGGAGGCCCGTGCCGGCCTGGGCATCGTCGATCACCTGGCCGGCATAGGGTGATACGGAGAGCAGGCCGGTTTCCGGATTTGCGGCGGCGAGCTTGCCCCGGTGCACGGCGGAGCTCATTTCTCCCGTGAGCGCCATGTCGAAGGAGATGGTGAAGACGTCGATCTGCGGCCGCTCATTGCTTTCGCGGGCGAAGACGATGGGCGCGGGGCTCGCCTCCGGGCTCAGCAGCACCAGGTTCTTTTCTTCGTCGATGAGTGCGATGCTGGCTTCGTACTTGTTTCCGCCATAGTGGGTGATCTCGATTTTGTCGGCCCACTGCTGCGAGCTGCCGAGCGCGATGGAAAGCGGGGCGGCGATGTACTGGCTGCCGCTATTTCTTCCGATCGCCACACCCATGGACTTCGCCAAAACGGTGCCTCCCAGATCTTTCGCCACCACCCGCACCACCGACTGCCGGTAGCGGTCGTGGATCAGCTCGTCGATCTTCACTGTGATGCCGATCTGGGGGTTGCCCGTGCGGTATTTCCCCAGGGAGGGGGCGGGAGTTCCGGGAGAGAGAATCGTATTTGGAGTTCCGCTGCCAGCGGGAGCCAGTCCCGGGGGCGGGGCGATCGTATCGGGAGTGGGCACTACGATCGAGGGCTTCGCGCCCGGGGCCGTGGACTTTCCCGACGTGGCTCCCGAAGGATAGGTAACGGCGCCGGGAATGCCGGAGGCTGTAACGCCGCTATCGCCTTCGGCGGCGAAGGCAGGGGCGCCGGCGAGGAAAAAGAAAAAGGCCCAAGGGATCCGTCCCATGGGCCAATTGTATCTAACTCGGCGCAGAATTGCGCCGAATCTTTTAGTGTTTTGCCTTTGCCGCGGGAGCCGCCTTCTCGCCCTTGGAAGGCGGGATCATGGCCGGCTTGGCTTCCGCTTTGGCGTGGCCGTTCAGTTCGTTCCGAGCAGGAGTCTTCTCGTCCTTTTCCGCAACGTTGAGCGCCGCGCCCGAGCCGAGGTTCTGGATGCCTTTGGCCTTCAGAACTTTCTCGCGGATCTCAGCGATCGTCTTGGGATTGGACTTGAGGAACTCCCGGGCGGCGTCACGGCCTTGGCCGAGGCGCTCGCTATTGTAGCTATACCAAGTGCCGCTCTTCTCGATGATGTTCATGCCCGTAGCGAGGTCGAGGAGATCACCCTCTTTGCAAATGCCTTTGCCGTAGAGGATGTCGAATTCCACTTCCTTGAAGGGAGGGGAAACTTTGTTCTTCACCACCTTCACGCGGGTGCGGTTGCCGATCACATCTTCACCATTTTTGATGGCGCCGATGCGGCGTACGTCCATGCGTACGGAGGCGTAGAACTTGAGCGCGTTACCGCCCGTGGTGGTTTCGGGGTTGCCGAACATCACACCGATCTTCATCCGCACCTGGTTGATGAAAATCACGGTGGATTTCGAGCGATTGATCGAACCCGTGAGCTTACGCAACGCTTGGCTCATCAGACGGGCCTGGGCGCCCATGGTGGCGTCGCCCATTTCACCCTCAAGCTCGGCGCGCGGAACAAGCGCGGCCACGGAGTCCACGATCAGGATATCCACGGCGGAGCTCTTGATCAGCATGTCCACGATCTCGAGCGCCTGCTCGCCCGTATCGGGCTGGGAGATCAGCATATTTTCCGTGTCCACGCCTAGCTTGCGGGCGTATTCCACGTCGAGCGCGTGCTCGGCGTCCACGAAAGCGGCGGTTCCGCCCTGCTTTTGGCATTCCGCGATCGCGGTGAGAGCGAGGGTGGTTTTACCGGAAGATTCCGGCCCATAAATTTCGATTACGCGGCCCTTGGGAATGCCGCCGATGCCCAAGGCTGAATCTAGCGACAGACTGCCGGTGGGAATCGCCTGGATTCCTTCATGCAGGCTTTGGCCCGTGCCCAGGCGCATGATGCTGCCTTTACCGAACTGCTTTTCGATCGATTGGATCGCCAGTTCCAGGGCTTTCATTTTAGGGGTGCTGTCTTTGTTTTGTTGT
>DATBTF010000113.1:0-12718 GCA_036559405.1 Bdellovibrionota bacterium | reverse complement strand
AGATCATGGAGACCCTCGGCCTCGACATGTCCAACGACAGCCTCAGGGAAAGCCCCAAACGCGTGGCCAAGATGTACGTGCAGGAGTTCTTCAAGGGCCTATCGAAGGACAATTTTCCCAAAATCACCCTGATTGAAAACGAGATGCTCTACGACCAGATGGTCGTGGTGAAGGACATCAAGGTATTGTCCGTTTGCGAGCACCACTTCGTGACCATCCATGGCAGCGCTCATGTGGCCTATATTCCGAGCCATGGGGTAGTGGGGCTTTCGAAGATCAACCGGATCGCAGACTACTTCTCCCGCCGCCCGCAGGTGCAGGAGCGCCTGACCAAGCAGATTGCTGACTGCCTGGCCTACATTCTGAAAACGGACGATGTAGCCGTTTTCATCAAAGCCAAGCACTACTGTGTGATTTCACGGGGAGTGGAAGACATCAATTCCGAGACCATCACCACGGACCTCCGCGGTGCCTTCAAGCACAATCCAGAGACCCGCTCCGAGTTCCTCAGTATTTGCCGTTAAGGCTTGCAGGGGCTCATCGAGGGCAGGGCGAAAGCGGTTCTGCCCGTATCGATATTGGCGATCAGCACATTATAGGCGCCGCCTGCATCTTCCACATGAAGCGTTTCCGGGGTCTGAGAAAAGCCGGCCCATACGAGCGACAAATTCGAAGCCCGCAGATATTTGTCGTAGGTGCCCCGCACGTAGAAATGCGGCCGCTTGATTTCGGAATCATGTCTAAGCAGCTCGGTTACCTCTGCGGGACGCGCGCAAGCAGGAATTCCCAGGCCCACATACCCCAACTGCTCGGTCCGGGCCGTCTGCAGGCTCCAGCCAAAGGCCGAGATTTCATCGATCGCCGCGCCACCGTTGGACCGGATCAGCTTCTCCGCATCAGGGCGCAGCTTCTCCGCGACCAGCGCGTCCGCCTGGGCTCTTTTCAGCTTCAGGCGTTCGCTGAAGTTGGCGCAGGCAGGAGGAAGATTGCGTCCTTCGGCATCGCCCGGCTCGGTGAGGCAGGCGAAGTTCGACCCCAGGTTGAGGTTGGCCAAATCCTGGGCCTCGGGCACAGTCGAGCCGTTCATGGCGAACACAGGACGGATCAGATTCTTATCCAGGAAAGCATAGATCACGCCACGAACTGTGCCGTCTGCGGCCACGATCGGAGACCCTGAGTTGCCGGGAATCACCCGGCAGTCGACGAAGAGGTTGGTGCGGGAAAGGTTATCCAGCGGGGCGCTGAAGACGGCCGACTCATAGAGCGAGAGGCAGCTCACCTTTTCGAAATAGCCACCGATGCCGGTTGTGTTCTCGTTCTCATCCTGCACGCGTACGGGATTGAACTTGCGGATCTCGTAGGACGTTTTGTTTTCGAAACCCGCTCGGCTCTGCCGGAGCGCCGGGCGGCTGCTGGCCTTCTCAAGCTTGAGGTAAGCATAGTCATCGCCATTGAAGCTGTTGTCTTTGTGGTGAAAGAGAACTTTGGAGCATCCGATCTGATGCTCGTATTCCGGATGAGCGGGGTCGTCGGCGAAGGTGATCCAGATGCGGCCCTGGCAGTCTGCGCCGGGGGCGGCAAGATCGGCCGGAATGCAGTGGCCGTTGGTGGCGAGCACGTCGGAGCCGATCAGGGACGCCGTACACTGGGAGGCACCCCAATGGTCGTTGTCTCCTTCGATCGTGAGGAAAGTCAGCAGGCCTACCGAAGGGTCACAGATATTATTTTTGCAGTTGATCTTCACGTTCCTGGCGATCTGCTGGGTGCGAACGGGCACCTTCAGGCCGGGGAGAGACGGCTTTTTCTGCGGCAGGGGAGGCGGCTCTTCCGCCGGACCTTGGTCTTTACCTTTAAGAGTCTCGGAGGGGAGAACAGGAGGCAGAGTTTCCGGCTTTTTGTCTTTCAGAGTTTCCGATGGAGGAAGAGCTTCCACCAGCTCCGGAGGATTGGCCGTGACCACGGGAAGCATGGGATTTCCGTTGGAAACAGCCGCGGGAGCAGACTCATCTTTCTTCTTGGCGCAGCCCGAAGCGATCAGGGCAATCGAGAGGGCGAGGAGAGTAAGAGAGCGGATAGAACGGTCCACGAAAACCACCTTTCGTTCTACAAAAAGACGCCCAAATTGTACTATATTGATCAATATAGTCAAGTAATATGGGGCACTTAGGAAAGTCCGTTAAGCCCATGAAATTTTTACATTATTCGTTAAGAGGACAGGGCCTTGAGGTCTTCTGCCGTGTCCATTGCGCGAACCTTTAGGTCCTTCTGGATCCTGCGCATCAGACCCGCCAGCACCCGGTTGGGTCCCACTTCCAGGGCTTCGGACACCCCTAAAGAAGCCAGGAGTTGCATGCTCTGCTCCCAGCGTACGGATCCACAGATCTGGCGAACCAGGCGGTCCACGATGCCCGCATTGTCGGCATGCGCCTGAGCGTCCACGTTAGCAATATAAGGACAAGCCAGTTTACCGATAGAAGTTTTCTCGAGGAGCGGCCGCATGTTCTCTTCGGCCTTCTTCATCAGCGAGCAATGGAAGGGGGCGGAAACCTGTAGCAGCACGGCCTTAGAGATGCCATAGGCGGTGTCCGCGCCCGCCAAGCGGACCGCTTCCTCCACAGCCTCCTTATGACCCGAAACCACAATCTGCCCGCCGCCATTGAGGTTCGCCATCTCGCAGCTCTTACCTGTGGCTCGATTCGCGGCCTCGCAAAGAGCCTTCACTTTGTCCTCTGCAGCGCCAATAAGAGCAGCCATGGCACCCGTGCCCACTGGCACGGCTTCCTGCATGAACTGACCACGCTTGTTCACCAGGCGCACGGCATCCGCGAAGGCCAGAGCGCCCGCCGCCACGAGAGCCGAGTACTCTCCGAGGGAGTGTCCCGCCACGAAGTCCGGACGCAGCGAAGTTTCGGCAGTGAGCACGCGATAAGCCGCCACCGAATGGGTGAGAATGGCGGGCTGGGTGTTGTGCGTAAGCTTGAGATCGGGCTCGGGGCCGTCAAAACAGAGCTTTTTCAGGTCAAAGCGAAGGGCATCATTGGCCTCTTCGAACACCTGTTTGGCCAGGGGAAAATTCTCCACCAGGCTCTTGCCCATGCCAACGAACTGCGAACCTTGCCCAGGAAACAGGAAAATCTTTTTGGACATGCTCGCCTCAGGCCTTCTTGCGGTTGTCGAGGCAGTAGTCCACGCATTTCGTGAGCTTCACGAGATCGTCTTTCGAAACGTTCGGAAAGATCGAAATGCGAATCTGGTTCTCGCCGAGATTCCGGTAGCAGTCGATATCGAGCACGCCGAACTTTCTCAGGTGCTTCGTCAGCTGATCATAGGGAATGCTCTTGTCGAGGTTGATCGTGCACACCGTTTTCGAACGCGCCATCTCGTCCTTGATGTACCAGCTGAGCTCGGAACGCTTCTCCACCCAGTCCGAAAGCACTTTTACCTTCTCGTCCGCTTCCTTGGCGATGGCCTTCAGGCCGCCTTTATCGAGGAACCACTGCAGCTGCTTCTCAAGCAGATATACCGTCGATAGGGAAGGGGTGTTGTAGGTCTGGTTGCTCTCGGCATTCTTGAGGGCATGCGTGAAATCGAGCATGGCCGGAATATAGCGGCCGCTCTTTTTCACTCGCTCGATCTGCGCCACAGCTTTAGGAGAGAAAATTCCGATCCAGAGGCCGCCTTCCGACCCGAAAGCCTTCTGCGGGGAGAAATAGAAAAGATCCGTCTTGCTCAGATCCCAAGTATAGGCTCCCGCCGCGGACGTAGCGTCTACCGCGAGCAGGGATTTTTCCACGCGCGGGCTGGCACCATACATCGCTCCCGTGGAAGTTTCGTTCCAGGTAATGCAATGCACGTCGCAGTCGTCGAATTCCTTGAACACCGGCTGCTCGCCATTGCCCACTTTCACTTCCTGCGCCTGCACGAATTTGCTTTCCTTGGTGCTCGCGGCCCATTTCTGCGAGAACTCGCCGTTCACAAAGTGCGCGGCCTTTTTCTCGATCAGTCCGAAGGTGCACATGTCCCAGACCTGTGAGGCCGAGCCGTTGCCCGCAGCGATCTTATAATCCGAGGGAACATCGAGGTAGGTCTTCAGCTTCTCGAACATGGCTCCGACTTTATTTTTGACTGTTGCCTGCCGGTGGCTGGTGCCCAGATAGCCTTTGGCGTCGCGAGCCAGGGCCTCCACGAATTCGGTTCGTACGAGAGACGGACCGCAACCGAAACGGCCGTCGAGGGGAAGGATGTCTTTGGGGATTTGGATATGTTCAAACATCCCACAAATTTAGCCCGCGGGGGGAAGTTGCGCAACTGAAGCGCGGCGCTTAAAGTGAGGGAATGGAAATCGCGCAAAGACTAGTGCATTTGTTCCTCCAGGCCGTCGACATTGTGCTGCACATCAATGTGCACCTGAATGATTGGATCACCCATTTCGGCGGCTGGACCTATGCGATTCTCTTCGCCATCCTCTTCGCGGAAACGGGCCTTATCGTGATGCCCTTTCTGCCAGGGGACTCCCTGCTCTTCGCTCTAGGGGCATTGTCCGCGGGGGACGACGCCTTTCTCCGATTCTCGATCCTCGTACCCACTCTGCTAGTCGCTGTATTCCTGGGTGACAGCGTGAACTATTTCGTAGGCCGCAAGGTGGGCCTGAAGCTTTTCCAGAACCCGAAATCAAAAATCTTCCGGAAGGAATACCTGGATCGCACTGAAAAGTTCTACGCCAAGCATGGTGGGAAAATGGTGATCCTCGCGCGCTTCGCGCCCATTCTCCGCACCTTCTCGCCCTTCGTGGCCGGCATGGCGAAGATGAATTATTCGCGCTTCCTGGCCTATAGCGTGGGCGGGTCGGTGACCTGGGTATCGATCTTTTTAGGGGCGGGTTACTACTTCGGCAATATTCCCGCGGTGAAACGGAATTTTCACATCGTGATCGTGGCGATCCTGGTGATCTCGGCCCTTCCGGCCCTGATCGAAGCGTGGAAGATCCGGCAGGAGAGCCGGCGGCTGCGGGCAAAAACCTAAGGCTGCGGCAGCAGCTTGCCGAGCCGCTCGCGCGCCTCTTCCGAAAGCCGCACCTCTTCTTGGTTCAGCTTCCACTGTTCGCGGGCGCTCTGCACATCTTCCGCCCGCTGAATGCCTTTTGCCGTCTCGCTGTCAAACCAGGCCTGAAGGTTTTTCAATGCCTTGGCGTCCACGCGCACATAGCCTTTGCGAACTGATTTCGCGAGAACATCGAGCTGAACAGCTCTCGCCAGCGACGGAGCCACGCGCGACTGCTGGTTGAAGACGAACTGGTGGAAGTAGTGGGGAATTTCTTTGCGGTCCTTCTTCGGCCACTTCTTATAGGACAGAAGCGAAAGCAGCAGCTGATGCGCCAGCATCGGATCGCAGGCCTGGGCCCGGCTCATCTTCTCCAAGCTGGCCTCGGCTCTCGCGTCGGTGGCCGGAGGACCCTCCTTCATCCAGGCCCGGGCGTATTCCGAAGTGGACTCAGGCACCAGGTGAAAACCGGCGAAGAACTGAACCGCTTCGAGCGCAATCACCGGCGTGGCGGGCCGCCACTTCCCGCCCCCGGGAACCACGCCCCATTCCTGGCTTTTGTTCAGAAGAGCTTCGCATTCGGCGGGAATCATCCCCGGAGCCTTGGGGTCGGCCTCGGGAGAAAGCTTGGCGGGCTTTTTCTTCTCGTCCCGAAGCTTGCCGCCTTTGGTAAAAGGAACATCATTCCCTGCAAGCATTACCTGCGAACAGGCAGAGAGCAGCAAACCAAAGGCGAGCGCCAGCCCGGCTCTACGCATGCTTAGGCTGCGGGTTCTTGCTGGCCTTGGCTTCCTTGGCGTGAATCCGCTTCTCCATATACATCACCATGGGGTTGGCCACGAAGATGGTGGACGGGATAGAGATCGAGAAACCGATCAGCATGCAGAAAGCAAAATCGCCGAGCACCGGACCACCAAGGAGCCAAAGGCTCACCACCACGAAGTTGGTGCAAAGCACGGTGAGCACCGTACGGCCGAGGTTGAGGTTGATCGAGCGGTTTACCACATCGTAGAGGCTCATATTCGGATGGCTTTTCTGGAAGTCGCGGATCCGGTCGTAGATCACGATGGTGTCGTTGCAGGAATAACCGGCCACTGTAAGGAGCGCGGCTACCGTGCTGAGATTGAATTCCCTGCGCATCAATACCCATACGCCTAGGGTCGCGATCACGTCGAAAAGCAGGGCGCGCACGATGCCGGGCGCGAAACGGAAATCGAAACGGAAGGTGATGTAGATCAAAATGCCGAGCGCGGCCATCAGCACGGAGAGAATCGCGGAGAATCGCAGCTCTTCCCCGGCCTGCGGGCCCACCTGATCCGCTTTCTCGATCTGATATTCTTCGGGCTTGAGCTGGGCGCCGAGGATGCGCGCCACGTCTTCACTCACGTTCTTGGTTTTCTCGGAATCCACCTGGGTTTTGATGATGTACTCGTTGCGCTTGCTGTCTTCGATCTTGATCACACCGGCTTCGGTCATCCCGCCAGCCTTGAGTGCTTCACGCAGCTTCGCGGTGTCCCAGCCAGCCGGTGCGGATACTTGCACCTCGGCTCCCCCCGTAAAGTCGATGCCGTAGTTCAGGCCCGGCTTGTACAGCAGGAGGAAAGAGATCAGCACGAAGGCGGTGGAGAGCCATACGAAAGGGCGGCTCATCTTCAGGAAGTCATAGTTCAGGGTGGTCGGAATTAAATGAAACACATTAACCTCAGATGCTCAGATTTTGGATCTTGTTGCCCTTCGACTCCAGGTACCAGTCGAAGCAGAGTTTGCAAACTGTAACGGCACAGAAGAGGGTGGTGACGATACCGATCAGCAGGGTCACCGCGAATCCGCGGATCGGCCCCGTGCCGAAGTTCAGCAGAATCGTGGCCACGATGGCGTGTGTGATGTTGGCGTCGAAGATACAGGAGAACGCCTTATCGAAGCCGGCATGTACGGCAGCCACCGGGCCCTTGCCTTCGTGCAGCTCGTCCCGGATCCGTTCGAAGATGATCACGTTCGAGTCCACTGCCATGCCGATGGTCAGCGCCAGACCCGCGATGCCGGGCAGAGTAAGAGTGGCATCCATTCCGATCAGGATGGCGAAGGTGAAGAGGAAGTTGAGGATCAGAGAGACTGTCGCCACCACTCCACTCATCCGGTAGTAGGCGCACATGAAGAGGAATACGAGCATACAGCCCACCGCCGAAGCCGTCATTCCGTGCTTGATCGAATCGGCGCCGATCGATGGTCCGATCACGCGCTGCTCAAGCAGATCGAGCTGGGCGGGCAGGGCGCCCGCGCGCAGCACGATGGCAAGATCGCGCGCTTCTTTCATCGCCTGTTCGCCGCCTGCGCCCAGGGTAATACGGCCGGAACCGCCAGTGATCGGGCTGATGATGTTGGGGGCCGAGTACACGACATCATCGAGAACAATCGCCAGGCGCTTGTGGATGTTCTTCGTCGTCAGCTCACCGAAAACCACGGAACCGCGCGGGTTGAGCTGAAAATTCACGTCAGGCTGCTGGGTTTCCGGATCAAAACCCACCATCGCGTCGGCCAGATCGCTGCCGGTAACTTCCACCTTGGAGTGCAGGAGGTAGGGGAGATTCTGCCCTCCGGGCTTGCGTTCGAAAAGGACCTGCGTCCCTTCGGGAAGCTTAGGCTTCAGGAATTCATTCAGCTTGGCGATGTATTCCGAATACTTCTGGCCTTCCTTCAGCGTGATTCCTTTGGCCTCGGCTTCCGCCACGAGCTGCATCGGATTCACATTGCCTTCGGAAACGACCATTTTGAACTCGAGGCGGGCCGTGCGTCCCACAAGCGCTTTCGCCCGTTCGATATCTTTCACTCCAGGGAGTTCCACTACCACCCGGTTTTCCCCCTTCGTCGTGATCGAGGGCTCGCTCACACCGAATTCATCGATCCGGTTGCGAATCACCTGCACACTCTGGCTGAGGGTGTTTTCCTTAATCGTGCCCCGATAGGTGGCCGAAAGGCCCAAGGTCACTGAACCGGGCTTCTGCTCCATCACCCGCATGGTGTAGCCCTGCTTATCCAGCACTTCCTTCACCTTCGCTTCGGAAGCGGCATCGAACGTCAGCATCACGGTGGGGTTGTCCTCGATGGACGCATCCACCTGGCCTTTTTTCACGGACACTCCGGCCTTGGTGAGCTCGTTCACCACGCTATCGACTGCGCGCGAGGCTGTTTCCGCGTAAACTTTTTTGAAGTCGACCCCGTAAACCATGTAGAGACCGCCCTGCAGGTCGAGGCCGAGGTTTACCTTCTTTTTGAACGGGAATTTCGTCGTTTCCAGATCCAGATTCGCCAGGGTGGGGAATACGTGGATCACCGACACCACGATGAAAAACACCAATAGGCCAAAGCGGATCCACCAGCTGCGATTCATGAAAATCTCCTGTTACCTGAAGTAGGAAAAAACACTAACAAGGTTGCCTGAAAATTACCAGACGCGAAATGGCGGGTTGGCGGCGATGCAGCAATTTCCGAGGCCTCATCCTAGAGGGCGAAAATCAACGGAAAATCTCCTGCCTCGTGATAAGAGGTGGGCATGCAAAACAGCCTCATTCCCGAGCTTCCGTACAACCCCTCCGAGCTCCCCCGGGAGCTGAAGCGTCACTACATCTGCGCGTCGGATTCCGAGATTCAGGAAATGCTCCGCACGCTGGGCCTAAACAAACTGGAAGACCTCTACGCCCAGGTGCCGCAAACGCTTAGGATGCCCGAGGCCGGCGCGGCGATTCCCGACGAACTCCGCTACGAAGATCTTCTGCGCCATATGGACGTCCTTGCCAAAAAAAATCAGCTGCGTCTTTCTTTCCTCGGGGATGGTCTCCCGCACTACAAGACGCCGGAAGTGGTTTCGCATATTCTCGGGATCCGCAAACTCACTACCGCTTATACTCCCTATCAACCGGAACGCTCACAGGGCACGCTCACCAGCATCTGGATTTACCAATGCGCCCTGGCTGCGCTCACCGGTTTCGAGGCCATCAACGCCAGTTTCTACGACCGCGCTACCGGCCTGTTCGAGGCCATTAAATGCGCACAGAGATTGAGAGACGGAAGCGATACCGCCGTCATTTCCGAAACCCTGTTTCCAGGCGACGTGGAAACCCTGCGGACTCTCGCGGCGGATACGGACCTGCGCCTGGTGTTCGTGAAACCCGATCCGAATACGGGACGCGTGTCTGTCGGTGCGATGGAAAAGGCGGGCAGGGAAGTCGGAGAGCGCCTGGCCTGTCTCGTTTTCCCGCAGCTGAACTTCCTGGGGCTCCTGGAAGACGTGGACGCGCTCTCCGACCTTGCGGAAAGCCTCCAGTCACGTTCCGTGGCGGTGATCGATCCCATGACCATCGCAAAAGGCGCGCTCAAACCGCCGGCAGCTTTCGGGACGAACGGGGCTTCGATATTTGTGGCTGAGGGCCAGCATCTTGCGATCCCGCCCAATTACGGCGGCCCGGGCCTGGGCGTATTCGGAATCCGTTTCAATCCCGAGCATAAGAATGAAATCCGGCAGACCGCGGGGCGCTTCATCGGCAAGGGCAAGGATTTTTCGGGCCGTGACTGCTTTGCTATCGTGCTGTCCACCCGTGAACAGCACATCCGCCGCGACAAGGCCACCTCCAACATCTGCTCCAACCAGAGCTATCTCGCGACGCTCGCTGGAGCAGCCTTACTGGAACGGGGGGACGATGGCCTCGCCGCAACTGCCGCCACCGCCCATGGAAACGCAGTGAAGGCGGCCGAGCAGCTGGCGCAGATGAACGGTGTGGAACTCGCCTATCCGGAGGCGCCGTTTTGGAACGAGCTTTGTCTGAAGCTCGATCGCCCGGCGAAAGAAATCATCCAGCGTGCCCGGCAGGCGAATCTGCATGTGGGGGTGGACGTAACCGAACGCATGCCCGGCAAAGGAAACCTGCTTTTGGTTTCCTTCACCGACCGGCACGGCCCGAAAGAGGTCGACCAGCTTGTGGCTTTCTTCGCCAAGGAGTTTCCTGGCAGTAAATCCGGCAAAAAACCGGCTTCTGTTCCAACCTCAGCCCTCCGCCAGGGGAGCGTGGATCTGCCCCGTATCGCCGTGCAGAAAATCAAGGACTACTACAACAGCCTCGGGGAGCAGAACGTAAGTCCCGATGACAATATCTACGCACTTGGCTCCTGCACCATGAAATACAATCCTTACGTGAACGACTGGGCCGCTGGCCTACCGGGTTTCGCCGAGCTTCACCCGCAGGCGCCGCTGGAAGACGCACAGGGCTCCCTGGAAGTTCTTTTTTCCAGCCAGGAGTATTTCAAAGCCATCACCGGGCTGCCAGCCGTAACGACGCAGCCGATGGCCGGGGCCCAGGGCGAACTTGTGGGCCTGAAGATGTTCCAGGCCTACCACCGGTCCAAAAACGAAAAGCGGGACATCGTGCTCATTCCCCGTTCGGCCCACGGAACGAACCCTGCCACAGCCACCATGGCCGGATTCGCGCCGGAGAGTATTAAATTAATCGAGGCAGACGGCACCGGGCAAATGAACCTCGAACAAGTGCGTCAGCTGATCGCCGAATTCGGTCCGCGCGTTTCCTGCGTGATGGTGACCAACCCCAACACCAGCGGCGTGCTGGAGGCGAATTTCAAGGCCGTGGCCGACCTCGTGCACGGCATCGGCGGCCTCGTCTACATGGACGGCGCGAATATGAACGCCATCGCCGGCTGGCTAGACCTCGGCAAACTGAGCGTGGATGCCGTGCACAACAATACGCATAAAACCTGGTCGATTCCCCATGGCGGGGGCGGCCCTGGTGATGCCTTTGTGGCAGTGAGCGCCAAACTCGCGGACTTCCTGCCCGGCCTGCAGGCTGTGAAGCAAGGGAATGAGTTCCGGCTGGTGAAGCCGAAACACTCCATCGGCTCGGTACAGCGGCATCTGGGCAACTTCGGGCACAAAATCCGCTGCTATACCTACCTGCGGGCCCTGGGTCGTGAAGGGGTTTCACGCATGAGCGCCGTGGCAGTGCTCTCCGCTCGCTATCTTTTCCAGAGCCTTTCCAAGCTCTATCCTACATTGCCGGCGGGAGCGGAGAACACGCCACGCATGCACGAGTTCATCCTCACACTTTCGAAAGAGAGTTTCGCGCAGATGGAGAGTGCCGGGGTCCCGAAAGCCGTGGTGATCCCACGGATCGGCAAGCTCTTCCTCGATTTCGGCCTCCACGCTCCCACGGTGGCTTTCCCTGAGGTGCTTGGTCTGATGGTCGAGCCCACCGAAAGCTACTCGAAGGCGGAGCTCGACGACTTCCTCGAAACTCTCGAGACCATCCACAAAATCGTGCATGAAAACCCGGAAGTGCTGAAAACTGTGCCCCACTTCACCCCCATCGACCGGGTGGATGAGGTGAACGCCAACAAAAACCTCACTCTGAGCGAACCTTTGACGGCCAGCCTGATCCCGGTACAGCCGAACCGGGTGCCCGCCTCTGAACTCGCCGGGCAAACAAAAGCGGAAGTCTGGAAACGGATCGTTCAGGCCAGCAGGAATGCGAAAGGCCATGCCTGAACAGCCCAACGGTCTAGTCGTCTGGAGCGACGATCCTGAAGACAGTGATAGCGAGAAGCTCGCCAAGCGCCTGCACGTCGCCTGGGATGTGAGCGAGAGCCCGCCGGAAAGCGAGTGGCTGCTCTTCTTTGATGAAGACTGCCTTTACCTCCATTCCTCGCGGCATCCGGAGTTCCGGCCCATTACCGTGGACTACCTCGGCGGCGAGTTCGCCCGCCGCTGGCGTTCGGCCACTAAAAACGACATCCTGGTGAAGGCCATCGGCTTGAAGAAAGGGGTGCGCACCGTCTGCGACGCCACCTGCGGCCTGGGCTACGACGCCTTTTTTCTTTCGACTTTCCCTGATCTCGAGGTCACCGCCTGCGAGCGCAGCCCCGTGGCTGCCGAGCTCGTGATGGATGCCTTAAGCCGGGCCAAAGATACGGGTCGCTTTGAAAAACACCCGCTCTATTTCCATTTCGGAGACTCCCTGGAGTTCCTGCACACGCGCACCGCCTTTTACGATGCTGTATTCCTTGATCCGATGTATCCCCGCGACAGCAGTGAGAGCGCCAAGCCCAAAAAAGAAATGCTGCTGTTCCGCGAGCTGGTGGGCGAAGACATGGACAACGAAGCGCTATTCCAAGCGGCCTGGAAAAGCGCAGCAAAACGGGTGGTGGTAAAGCGTTCCGACAATGCCGAGGAAATCACAAAAACGCGCAAGCCCGACTTTGTGGTGCCGGGCAAGACGGTGCGCTTTGATATTTACCTGAAAAATCCTACTGCTTAATTGCAGTTGACCATCAGGGCAGGGGTTACCCGTTCGCCTCTCCAGACGATCACGCCCAGGCGCTTTCTCTGGAAGTCAGGATAAAGTTCGAAGCGATCTTCGCCCAAACCGTGGGGGCAACGGCCTTGCACGCAGCCACTGGGCAAGGCGGGAACCTCTTTGCCATCCATATACAGGTTCGATGTCAGGCTACCGAGCTGAAGATCAAAGCTCGCCTTGAAGGAAGGAGCCCGTTCGCCGCCGCCCCAATTGCAGTTCAGGCTCACAGCCGAAGCGAAGGAAGGAATTAAAAATGTAAGCACAACCAACAGTTTCATCATGACAAGGCTCCCCTTGAGTTAAATTTCTGAAAGGCTATCACT
>DATBTF010000112.1:0-10566 GCA_036559405.1 Bdellovibrionota bacterium | reverse complement strand
GTCCCAGGAAGGTGTGTTTATGGGCTTGTTCTGGGCGTCCACGCAACCGCCGCTGATGCCCAACTGGTAGTGGTTGTCCCCGTCGGGTCCGCACATCCAGCCGTTGTAATCCACTCCGCCCACGGTCACGCGTTTGCTGCTGCAGCCGGTTTGCATATTCCAATCCGACTTGGCCACTTCCACCATCTTCCAACCATCCAAGAGATGGGGAACGTTTTCGTGCTGGTTGCCGCTGGCCTTGTCGTCAAAGTCCGTGAGGCTCGTGGCGATGACGAATACGTCATCGGCCGCACCGTAGGCACTGAAATCGAGGCCGAGTTCGGTTTTCTTATCTGCAGTGAGGCCGATTCTGGATCCACAGGTGGCGAAAGTGACAGAGGGATCATTGCCGTGATCATTCGCCCAAAGCTGTAGGATTTGCTGCACGGACGAATCCGCCTTCACGCCGTTCCACATTTTGAAATAGAGAGGATAGTCCTTGGGAGGTCCATCGCACTTGCCGCTATTGGATTCGGCATCGGTGCAGGTTGAGCGCACGCCGTCGGGCAGGGGAAAGTCGACGTCGGTGATTTTCCACAGGCCGGTGGGATCGAAAATCGCGGAGGGCGACTGACGATGCTCCACGATGGAGCGGGAGAGCTGGGTTTTGGGCACGGTGACCTCGCCGGAATTCACATCGAGCTTGGCGCTGCCAAAATCGATGGCGTCGGAGAAGGTGGCGGTATTGCTCACGGAGCTGTTGCCATTCAGATCTTTGTTGGCGCTGTCGGCGATGAGCACATCGGCCACCTTAACGCCATCGCCATCGATCACGTAGCAGCTCATGGGCTGGTTGCGGCCGCCCTTGAGCTCGAGATTGAAGCTGCCGTTGGCGTTGAGCTTGGCCACGGCCTTCTTGGGGGGAGTGGTGGCTGTGGTGCAGACCACGGAGTAGGTGGTGATGTCGGTGGACGCGGGCTTGCGGCCTTTCCTCCTGGGCGATTTCGACTTAGATAGATTTAGTTTACCACTCACGGCGAGGTCTTCGCTGGCGGGGGTGGTGGTTGTGGGTTTGGTTGTATCGGCGGCTTTTCGCGTGCATCCCGCCAGTAGGACAAGGGTGAGAGCGGCCACTAGGGCCATCAGGTTCAGCAGGGTGAAGGCAGGGAGGTACAGGGACTTGATCCAGCGGGCGTGCATAGGTTCTCCTTTGGGCATTACCGGGGCGTTGGGCCGTGGGGGTAATTGCAGGAGCTGGGCCGGGGGCTTTTGGGGATTTGGGCGCTGTGGATCTAATGGGTTAGCGAGGGGCCGTATCCAGCGGGAGTCGAAAATAGGGAGACGGATGTGGCGGAGGGGAGAGGTGTTCCTAGGGCTTTCTTTGACAGTTTTTTAATTCTGTCAGCAGGCCAAGGATAGCCCCCTCTAAATCGCTTCCTATAGCGTAATAAATGATGCTTTGTTTATTTATAGCAGGAACCTTGACCTATTCTCAGGAGGCTGTAGGCTGCACCCGCTTGCTTTGTCATGAACCAAAGAAAGGTAGAAAATCCATGAAAGCCCCGCTCATTTTCACCGCCCTTTTGTTACTGGCCCTTAGTTTTTCCGCATCCCCAGCCCAGGCCATTGGCTACATTCACCGTGCTCCCACCGATAGCGCTGCTTGCACAAGCCTCAAAGAAGCTGCTCGGGATGGCGATTTAATTTTCGTGGAGATCGACCACATGCCCTTTACAGAGGTAGCGGAATCCACCATGAGCTGGACTGCCCATGTGGGCATCGCATTTAAAGATCCTGAGGGCTGGATGGTTTACGAAAGCACATTTCCGCGGTCAAAGAAAACGGAGATGTGCAAGTTCCTTTCGCGCTCCAAGAACGAGCGCTTTGCGCTTACCCGCTACTCCAGAGGGCTTGGAGCCGACCAGGTGGCGCGGTTGAAGCAAAAAGCTGCTTCGCTCTTCGGCTATTTTTATCACACTGGTTTTGACTTCGATAATAACGGCAAAGAGTTCTGCTCGAAGTACGTTTATGACTCTTACGCCGCTATCGGCATTCAGGTGGGAGAGATTATCACCTTCCAGCAAATGCTTGATGCGTTTCCGAAAGGCCCGCAGAGAGACGCGCTTGTGGGATTCTGGGACCGCTGGTTTATGGCTGCTCTTCGTCTCTCGGGAACACCCTGGCAGCGTCGCACGGTAACGCCTGCCTCCCAGCTGAACGACAGAGGCTTTGCTCTGATTATGGGCCGACGTGAAATCTAGGGGTTAAGAGGTTCGCGTCTGGCATCCGGCTCCAAGACGTAGTAGCCATCAATAATTTTCAGCTTATTTTTCCCCAGGGTTTTCTTCTTGGATAGCTCCGAAAACACGTTGCGGTCCAGAATGTAGAGAGTGTCGCGTTCGAAACTTCCCCCTTCAATCATCTTGCCCGCGTTCTCGCGGGCTCTCATCAGTTTGGCTTTGTCGCTTCTTACGAGATAAACGATGTCGGTGGCCATCTTATGGCGAAGTGCATAGTAGGCGATCGCGAGCTCCCAATTCGTCGTGTTTAGCGAGTTGGGCATCAGCTGCTTTATTACTCGGTATTTTTCAGGCGCCTTGTCCCAAAACTTATCTTTGAAAGGGGAAGGCCATTGGCTTCCCGGGGGGGAGGAGGAGGTGTCTTGCATTTCCCTAATTTTTAACCAACCCGCGCTGCCATCGGCGATCTGGAGAAGCAATGAAACGCCTATTACCACAATCGCGCTGATGGCACGCATTTGACGAATAATGATCAGAATGGTGAGAATTTGGATAGAGTAGAAAGCCGGCCAAAACATCCTTCCACTTGCTCGGAAAGGGCCTACAAGGTCTAATATCCAGCTCGGCAAGTCGATTGTGAGATTGTACTGCCCAATCCCGATCCGGTTGGAAAGAGCAAATAAGGTTAGAAGAAGCAGCACTCCTAACAGGGGGAAATGTTTTCTCGCCAACTGAATCGGGATAGCTTTTTGCTTCCAGCAGAGAGCAATGGCGAAGACAAGCGCAAAAATTCCGCCTAGTCCCAGATAATTGAAGCCTTCAAACTCATCGCGGCTGCTTGAGAAGGGCCTTAAGACGTAGGAGGTGAACGAGGGATCAAACAGGGAGAGGATATGCATTCTCATGTTCCCGAAGCCACCTTCGCCTAAGCTGCTGCCAACCGAAAAAAAGCCAGCTTGCCAAAGTACAAGAAACTGGAAGAGCATGCCGACGTAGAACTCCACGAGAATCGCCGTTGTGGAACCGTTTTCGTTCATCGCTCTTTTAAGCAAATCAGCCACCCAAAGCAAAAAAACCATGGCGAAGATATATCCATGTATCAATGGCGCGACGGCCACTAATAAAGCCCAGCGCACGGGGTCTCCCGGTTTTTGACCTCGCAAGTTTAGATAAAGGGCGGCGAGAATTAAAAAATGCGCGGCTAAGCCGAAGTGGGTGACTGTTCGACATAAAAACGGGGGAGCGAACGCGAAAAATGCCGACGAGAGCGCCAGTATCGTGGTGTTCCTTGAAAAGAGACTGAAAATCTTCCAGGCGAAGGTGGCTTGCAGTATCAGGCATGCCAAGAGCCACGGGCCGAAGTATTGAAATGATTCGGGGAGCATCCGCGATATCAGCTTAAAGAACATGGCCAATAACGGAATGGAGTCTGAGTAAACAATGCTGTTGCTTAACTCTAGTCCGTAATTCGGGTTCAATCCGATGGGAAAGGTCCATGGTGAGTTCCGATAGAACTGCCAACCTAGATAGTAGGTGCTTGTTTCGAACCTGTGGAGCCAGGTGATGTTAGAAACGTCGAGAATGCGCGCATCAAAGATCATGAAGAACGATGCGGTTCCGATCGCGATCGGAATGATCCATTTCGGAAGGCGAACCCTACTGTTTTCCATTGCTTCTGGCGTTCTCTCGATTTTCCGACCAGGTTGGGGGATAGAAGCTCCGCGCCGGTTAGCCCGTTTTCAGTTTCACAGCAAACTCACTTAAGGTCAATTTCCGAAGCGAACCGTGCGCGTGGGCGGACCGGCCTACTCCACCTTGCGTCAAACTCGCAATTATCCACGCAGTCAGGTACCTTCGTTTCTCCTTCCGATTCATAGGAGAAAGCATGAAGACGATCGCCGCTGTTGCCTGGGAACCAAAACGTCCGCTAGAGGTGGAAGAAATCGACATCGAAGGCCCGAAGGCCGGCGAAGTGCTCGTGAAGATGGTGGCCACAGGCGTTTGCCATACGGACGCCTTCACGCTTTCCGGGGAGGACCCGGAGGGCGTGTTCCCCTGCGTGCTCGGGCATGAAGGCGGCGGGATCGTGCAGGAAGTGGGTCCCGGCGTCACGAGCGTCAAGGTGGGCGATCACGTGATCCCGCTCTATATCCCGGAATGCGGCAAGTGCAAGCACTGCAGCTCGGGCAAGACGAACCTTTGCAACGCGATCGCCGCCACCGAATGGTCGGGCCTCATGCCCGACGGCACCACCCGTTACTCCAAGAACGGCAAGAAGATCTTCCACTACATGGGCTGTTCCACGTTCGCGGAGTATTCCGTGATTCCCGAGATCGCGCTCGCGGTGATCAATAAGGCGGCGCCGCTCGAGAAGGTTTGCCTGCTCGGCTGTGGCATCACCACCGGGATCGGCGCCGTGCTCAATACGGCGAAAGTAACCCCCGGCTCCACCGTGGCGATCTTCGGCCTTGGCGGGATCGGCCTCTCGGCAGTGCAGGGCGCCGTGATGGCGAAAGCTTCGCGGATCATCGCGGTCGATATCAACGAAGGCAAGTTCGAACTTGCGCGGCAGCTCGGCGCCACCGACTGCCTGAATCCCGCGAAGCTCGGCCGCCCCACTCAGGAGGCGATCGTGGAGATGACGGGCGGAGGCGTGGACTATTCGTTCGAGTGCGTGGGCAACGTCGATCTCATGCGCACCGCGCTCGAGAGCTGCCATATGGGCTGGGGCCAGTCAGTGATCATCGGCGTGGCCGGCGCTGGCAAGGTGATCCAGACCCGCCCGTTCCAGCTGGTGACGGGCCGTGTTTGGAAAGGCACCGCATTCGGTGGCGTGCGCGGCCGCACGGAGCTTCCCGGATACGTGGAGCAGTACATGAAGGGAGGCATTGAGATCGACAAGATGATCACACACACGATGCCCCTGAAAGACATCAACAAGGCCTTCCACCTCATGCACGAGGGAAAGAGCATCCGTTCGGTGATCCACTACTAGTCGGGTGAGGCGATGGAAAAGACGAAGAGCTACAAACAGTTCGACGGCTACACGAACTACTACTTGCACGCATCAAACGTAACGGGTGGGAAGATGAACTTCGCTGCCTATCTGCCTCCGCAGGCGAAGGAAAAGAAGGTGCCGGTGCTCTACTGGCTCTCCGGACTCACCTGCACGGAGGAGAACTTCATCACCAAGGCCTACGCCCAGCTTTTCGCGCGCAAATTCGGGATCGCCGTGGTGGCGCCGGACACTTCTCCCCGGGGCGCGGGAGTGCCGGGCGAGGACGAGTCCTACGACCTCGGCACGGGCGCCGGCTTCTACGTGGATGCCACCAAGGCGCCTTGGGCGAAAAACTACAAAATGTACTCGTATATCACCCAGGAGCTGCGGCTCCTGGTGGAAAAAGAGCTGCCCGTGGATGGCAAGCGCAGCGGGATCTTCGGCCATTCGATGGGCGGGCACGGCGCGCTCGTGCTCGGCCTGCGCAACCCGGAGCTCTATCGTTCCATTTCCGCCTTCGCGCCTATCTGCGCCCCGGTAAAAGCGCCCTGGGGAATGAAGGCGTTCAACGCCTATCTTGGCGAAGACAAAACGAAGTGGGCGCAGTACGACGCTTCGGAGCTCGTGAAAACTGCGTCTGCGAAAACGCCGATCCTGATCGACCAGGGCCTCGACGACGAGTTTCTGAAGGACCAGCTGATGACGGAAGAGTTCGAGAAGAGCTGCAAGGCCGCCGGTTACCCCGCCACGATCCGCCGCCGGGAAGGCTACGACCATTCCTATTTCTTCATCTCCACTTTCATCGAGGAACACTTCGCGTTCCACGCGGAGGTTTTGGGGGCGGGGAAGTCAGGCTAACGGCCAGTACCGGCTCCGGTCACGATGAGCCGGTAGCTGTGGCTCAGCCATTGCATCGACCCGAGCAGGCGAACGTGCACGCTCACGGTCTCACCGGCGCCCACCTGGAGGGTCACCCAGTTGATGGCGGTGAGGCCTTCCGAGCGGGCCGCCAGGCCGCCGCTTGACGAGGACACGGTGACTCCGAACGCATCCAGCGATTTCTCGGGCACCACGAGCACCGAAATCACCTGGTTATCGGGGGAGGTGACCGCGTAGACGTCATCCCCTCCGCTGTCGACCTCGCCGGCCGCGATGAAAGAGGTGTCGTAGTCGCGTCTCGTGCTGGAGAAGTACTCCACGATATGGAAACGCCCGTCGCCCGCGCCGCCGGACACGTTGACGGTACCGCCAGCGTGGGAGCCGAGCCGCCCGTGGGCGCCGAGGGGGCCGAGCGGCCCGAGCGGGCCAAGAGCTCCGAGCGGTCCGGCCGGGCCGAGAATCGCGCAGGATCCGGACGCGCGGTACATTGACGGAGTTGCGGAGTATGCGGAGCTGCCGAGGGAGCCGTTCGGTCCGAGAGGCCCGTCTGCGCTCAGGGGGCCGCCATGCGCGTTTAGGAGCTGCGCGAGGCCGGACCAGTCGCCGATCGCGGCCATATAGGCGGAGGGGTTCCAGGAATTGTCGCCAATAGGGCCGAGGGTTCCCAGCGGTCCGAAAGCGCCTAAGGGGCCGGCTGAGCTGAAGACCTTGGAGCAGGGAGAGCTCTGGGCGCTATAGAGGGGGCTGGCCGCAGGGGCTGGAGATGGAAGGAGCAAGGCGACCAGGGCCGGGATAACGTTTAACATTTTGAAACCTAAGGAGTTAATTGCGCCGCCGGGCGGTGTAATTATGAGCAAACTAATATGCTATAACCGCACAAAAAACACAAGTAAATTAGTCAACAAAGTCCCTTGGGTGAACAAAAAAACCGGCGGGATCCGGGCGAAAAAGCGTTCATTCGCCTGCAGGGCCGAAATCCTTTCACTCGCAATTAATCATCTCTGCTCCGAAATGATTGAGCTGCTTCGCTACTGCCAAAATCTGAAAGAGAAAAAGCTGACGGTGAAAGATGTGCTGGCCTGGATGTCTGATTTGGATTGCTCGAACGAGGACATGATCACAATCAAGAATCTGTTTGATCGGCACAACAACAACGGAATTTCATACGCAGGGTTGATTATCTCTTTTCTTAGACGTAGCTACTGATACGCTTTCTCGATGAGAAAAATCGCTTCGCTTGTGCTGCTTTCTGCTCTTCTCTTTTCCTGCTCGAGGATGTCCCCTAAGTCCTCGGCCGTTGGATCCGACGGCTCCGCCTTCGAGTTCTACGATACCGACCGAAACGGGTACCTCGACGTGCTCGAAACCGATGACGTGATCGCGGCGCAGTTCTCGGAGCGCGACGCGGACGGCAGCGGGCGCCTCGAAGGCAAGGAGGTCCCCGGCGCGGAGGAACTCGCCCTCATCGACGCCGACCATGACGGCAAATTGACCATCATCGAATACATGCGACTTTCCGATCTCCGCTTCGGCCGCGCCGATGGCGATAAAAACCGTTTCGTCTCCAGGGACGAAGCAAAGGCTCTTAATCTTTCCCGCTGAGTGAGGTTCCCGTGAACTGGCATTTTCTTATTGCGCTCCTCATTTCCCTTCCCGCATATGCCGCCGAACCCGGCCGGATTTGCATCAATAACCAAGCCGACTTTCCGATCCATTGGCGAGCCATTTCACCGGACGGCGCGAGCGTGCACACCAAGCGGAACGTGCAGGCGAAATCAGGCTGGCGCTGCGTACGCGTCAAGCACTCCGCACGTGGGTCCTACCAGATTCGGGTGACTCCAGCACAAGGGGAGAAGCCCGCATCCAGCTGCTATTTCTCCCTGGGCGCCAACGAGTGGGCGCAGGTGGATGGCTCCGACGAGCTCAAGTGCAGCACCGGCCGGGAAGGTGGAAAAGGGGCGGCCGCGAAGTACGCGAAAGTTTTCGAGGCGGAGCCTGTATACCTACAGGGGATCGCCACGCTCATTAACCCGGTGGATGGCGGCACCGTTCGCCTGCGCGACCGCGCCGGCAAGCTGCTCGGCCAGGCTACCACCTTCGAAAACGGCGGCTTCGCGGTCCGCGTGAAGGAGCCGAGCGAGAGCGGATACGTGGTGGAGGTCACCGGCGAAGGCATTCCCGGCAAGCTTGAGGCCTCGCTTCCCGCCGACTTCGACTTCGAATCCAAGATTGCGCACGTGCACCTCGTGAGCTCCTTCGTGAGCGAGCTCCTCGTCCGCGAAGGCCAGAGCCAGGTGGAGGAGGAGGCACGGGCCCGGGCCTACCTCGGCATCCCCAACCACGCCGACCTCGGCTTCGACGTGAGCCGCTCCGGCCAGCGCGTGTTCGGAAGCCGCGCCTTCCTCGCTGAGGCGCAAGAGATGCACGGCATCGAGAACCTCACGCGCGTCCTGGCCGACGACCTCGCCAAGGGAGGCTCCGCCGGAGGCCGCTTCCCTCCCAACCGAGTGCTCCGGGGAGCCGGCGCCGCGGTGGCCGAACAGCTCGCAGTATGGGCGGCTACCGAGATAGGCAAAAAGGCCCTCTCCTCCCTGCTCGACAAAGCCGGCTGGAAGACCGAGGCACAGAAAGCCGAGGACCAGATGAACCTCGTGATCAACCAGCTCGCAGCGATCCAGCAGAAGCTCGATCAAATGGAGAAGAATATCCAGGCGTCCGAATACAACCAGCGCTCCACCGAAATGTGGAGAAAGTTGAACCTGTCGCGGGACATCTTTGAGCAGCTGACGGCTAACCAGAAGGCCTACGCGTCGTTGAACAGCAAGAAAGGCACAGAGCGGGATCAAACTGCCATCGACGCCAATCGCCTCTATTTCGGGATCCTGAAGAACCGGCTCATGACGGAGCTTCCCTCCGTGCAGTTCGAAGTGACCCCCATGCTCACAGGAGGGGAACTCGTGGGAGAGAGCGGGCCGCTCCTCCAGCTGTACGCCAAGTTCCAGATGCCCAGGCTCATCGGCAAGCCCTACTGGAACTTGCTGGACCTCAACATCGAAAAGATCCGCAGCAAAGAGGCGTTCACACTCGGAATGCTCTCCACGTTCCTCTCGGGAGAAGAACTCAAGCTCCACCAGGACCGATTCTTCTGGGCCAAACTCTCGGAGCAGCGGATGGTTCCGAAATCGGAAAACATCGTGTGGCAGCTCAATATGGGCGGCAGCACCTTCGGCGAGCAGGCGCAGCTCGGAAATATCATCTACGACCGAAGCTCCCGGATCCTCTGGCGGGCCGACGCTTTGGATATTCCCCATCGCCAGATCATGATCGAGATCCTGAGGAGAGATTATCCGGGCTGGTACGTGGGCAATTCCGACTGGCACCGCGAGCTCGCCTACGCGCTAAGTGGGAACGGGAAGAACTACCTCGAGGGGCTCCAGAATGCCGGCTTCCGGCTCCACAACAGCTGCACCGTCATCCACACCGACTGGAAGGGCCACGATTTCGATCCCGGCGAGGGCGGGGGCATTCAAACTTGGTTTTTCGCGGCGGAAGGACCCTGGCGGCTGACAGAGGAGCACGCTAGATTTTTCTACAATAAGTACGCTATCGCCTGCGGGCAGCAGCTCTACCACGTGCTGCTGGCGGTCCAGTTGGAGCCGGGTGCCAACTACAAATGGGAGAAAAACCGGCCGGTGAAGTGGTGAGGGGTGGCGTGGCTCTCTCCCCCAAAAACACTTGAAACCCGGCTTGCCTTTGGCGAACCGAGTTTCAAAGTGGTTGCGGGGAGAGGATTTCACTCGGCCCTTCTTGGGCCTCGCCCTTCGGGCTCCCTACGGGAGTGCAAAAGTATCATCCTGATACTTTTGTGAACCGATCACTTTTAGCTTTTAGGCCAGCGATCTGTGACCCGTTTCCGTGTACTGTGGCCGAATTGAATGCGACAGAGCTTCTTCCGATAAGACTGCGATGAAAAAGGGCGAAAGAAGTCACACGGTTCTCATAAAGAAAGAAACAAAGCATAAAGAACTTGGGGACTTTAAAGCCTCCGGTGCCAACGATGGTTTTGCGTTTACGCTAATTTTCTTTTTAGGCATATTCACCGTTTTATTTCTTCGAAAGTTTCCGTCCGGAAAACGCATCACGGCGGATGGTTATGTGCTAAAGGCGTCGGCCGCCGGTCAAGATCAGTATGAGCACAGACAAATAGCGGAAAAAATTTTGGGCCGGCCTTTG
This sequence comes from Bdellovibrionota bacterium, assembly GCA_036559405.1. Taxonomy (GTDB): domain Bacteria; phylum Bdellovibrionota; class UBA1018; order CAIPTA01; family CAIPTA01; genus JAKFYM01. The sequence continues at coordinate 237 of DATBTF010000112.1, read as the reverse complement.
AGTTCACGGGAAGTCGTCCACCACATCAACGGCCGTAGAAGCGATAATAGGCCTCAAAATTTATGTGTCATGGACCGTGTCGAACACGATCGCTATCACGGCTGGTACGACTGGATATATGAGACCTATGGGAACTATCCTCGAAGAGAAACCCAATTGAAAAAACTGAGGGAAGACTTTGGCGGGCTTTTGCTTGGAGATATTCGGAAACGAAGAGCTGGTTAGTGGTGTCGCATC
>DATBTF010000111.1:0-12680 GCA_036559405.1 Bdellovibrionota bacterium | reverse complement strand
TGATCAGGTGGGAGATATCGTCCAGCACGAGCACCAACCCCAGGTAGCGATCTTCAGAATCGTAAAGCGGTGTGATCGTCACGAGCAAGGAAAGCGGCCTGCCCTCACTGCTCGCTACATTGAGATATTTGAAAATGGTTTCTTTTCCCCCGGCATCCAGAACCTGCCGAATCGAAATCAACAGTTCTGACAAAGAACCAACGAGCACGTCTTCCAGCCTCGCCCCAACCGCGGATTCGCTATTCACACCTAAAAGATTGGCTGCGGATTTATTGATCGTCGTAACTGTCGAATCCGAAGCCACGGAGCAGACTCCGGCGCTTACGTTGGAGAGAATCGCCTCTAGGTAGCGCCGTTTTTCCAGAAGTTCATCGTTGGTGGAACGCAAGGTCGAATAGGCGCTGGTAAGGCGATCGCGGTTCTCCTTCAAGTCGGCCGTCATCTGGTTGAAGGCCGTGGACACGGTTGCAATCTCGTCGTCGCCGGGGTTTTGGATTTCCACATCCAGGTTTCCGCTGCCCACCTCGACGACGGCGCGGGCGAGGCGCTCGAGCGGCATTGTCATCTGGCGCGCGAGATAAAATCCCACCCAGATCGCGGCGAACATCACCAGCAGGGTGATCAGGATCAGGATCGCGAAATAGATCGTTTTCACCGGGTACTTCAGCGGGTTCACGTCGCGGAAGTCGGCGTAGGTGGAGTTGATTTCGTCCACCTTGTTCACCAGGGAAACGGGAAGGTGGTAGCTGACGGCCAATGCTCCCACCACCTTGCGGCCGGTTCTCGACTCGCGAAGCGGAATCACCGAGCGCACTACGTCACCCGTACCAACGTGCTGAACGAGGGCAGCCTCTTGCCCGTCAAGCGCACCCTGAACTGTTTCGATGGGCAGGCGGGGGAAAAGCTCGGGATTAAGCTCGGATTTCACCACGAGAGTGCGCGGATCGAGGGGATGCCAGTAGATCTCTACGCTGTCCAGAGCATACTTGCTGCGCAGCTGACCCAGCTCCCTCGGAATGCGGATCCTCGCGTACCGGTCACCCAGGTTCATCTGTGTGGCCACCTCCTCCTGGATCCGTTCCGCGAAGTGTTTGGCGCTGCTTTGGGTATTTTTGTAATACGTGTCGGTGAGCTCACGGGAGGCCTGGAGCGTGTTCTGCACCTTTACGCTGAACCACTTATCGAAGGTCGAGTTGATATAAAGCGAGGAGATTACGAAAAGCACCACCGTGGGAACGATGGAAAGCGTCAGAAAGCTGAGCACCAGCTTCGTTTTGAGCTTCGATCCCAGCAAGCCACGCCGCCGATCGATGAACAGTTTGGAAAGGTTCCGGAAGATCAGGAACACCAGAACTGCGAGCAGGATCAAGTTCAGGTTGATGATCCCGAAAAAGAAAATCGAGTTTACGAACGGCAGGGCGCTCGAGAGTTTGGCCAGCTTCAGGGCCAGGTTCGAAAGCACTACGATGGCGAGCAGAACCAGCAGGATCGTGATCTGCTCACGCCTTCGCTTTCGTCTCTCTCCTTTTTCCAGCGGTGTGCCGCCAAAAATTAGCACGGTGTGCCACTCCTGAAGCTCATCGGACCCCACCATTGACATGGGTGGGCGAACTCCCGTATAAGAGTTCTCAAGAGATCCTTTTTTTCCACGGCTCTGTCAAATGTGAGCCGAAAATCCTAAAGAAAACGCTTAAAGAGCTTTTGCTGCATTCTAGCGCAGCAGGAAGAGCGAGTATAGATATGCCTTCAGAACTAGTCATTAATGCAACCCTCCCCGAGATCCGCGTGGCCCTCCTCGAGGACGGCGAGATTTCCGACCTTTCCATCGAGTACGAAAAGAATAAAAGCATCGTAGGGAACGTCTACAAGGGCCGGATCGTGCGGGTACTTCCCGGTATGCAGGCCGCCTTCGTGGATATCGGCCTGGAAAGAGCCGCTTTCCTCTATGTGGGCGACATCGTTTACGAAGCGGACGACGACGAAGAGGACGACGATCGCGGCGGACGTGGCCGGGGTCGGGGCCGCCATTCCCGGGATCGGGAAGAAAGCCAGGAACAGGAAACCTCATCGGAAGCCCCAAGCGAAGAGTCGGCCCCGGAAGGCGAAGATGATGTCTCTCCCGGCAAAGGCATGGACTTCGAGCCCGCTGAAATTATCGCCGAAAAGAACCTTTCCCCGATCGAGGATATCGACAATAAGACCGTTCCCTCCGAAGAAGAAGGCCAAGGCAGCGAGCTGGAGGCCGAGGAGGAAGGGACCCCGGACGATGCCGCTGGAAGCCGAGCTCCGAACGAAGAATCCCCCCGCCGCCATGGCCGGGGCCCTCACCGTGACCGTGGCCGGGGTGGCCGCGGGCGCTCTCGCCGGGGTCCGCCTTCACGCTCCCGCGACCGCCGTCCCCGCCTGAATATTCAGGACGTGGTGAAGGAAGGCCAGGACGTGGTGGTTCAGGTGGCGAAAGAGCCCATGGGAACCAAGGGCGCACGCCTCACATGCCACATTTCCCTTCCCGGCCGCCACGTGGTGCTGATGCCCACGGTGGACCATGTGGGCGTTTCCCGGAAAATCGAATCGAGCGACGAGCGCCGTCGCCTGCGCTCCATCGTAGACGCCCTGCGCCCGCCAGGCATGGGCATCATCGTGCGTACCGTGGCCGCCGAGCAGACGGATGAGCAACTCACGAACGAGATCAACTATCTCCTGAACCTTTGGGCTTCGATCAAAAAGAAGACCGATACCCACAAGGCCCCCTACTGCCTCTATGAAGATCTAAACGTGATCCTGAAGACGGTGCGGGACTTCTTTACCGACGATATCCACCGACTCGTGGTGGATTCGCCCCGGGTGCACTCCTATGTGGTGGAGTTCGCCGAACAGTTCGCGCCCCACCTCGTGAACAGGGTAGTTAAGTATACGGGCAAGGATCCCATTTTTGACGCTTACGGCATCGAAAGTGAAATCACCCGCGCGCTCAATCGTAAAGTATGGCTCAAGAGCGGCGGTTATCTGATCATCGATCAGACCGAGGCCCTCACCGTAATCGACGTGAACACGGGAAAATTTACGGGTAAGAAGAACCTCGAGGAGACCATCCTCAAGACTAACCTCGAAGCCGTAAGGGAAGTGGCCTACCAGCTGCGCTTGCGCAACGTGGGCGGGATCATCATTATCGACTTGATCGATATGGAGAAAGGCCAGCACCGCGAGAAGGTGTACCGAGGCCTCGAAGATGCGCTGAAAAAGGACAAGTCCAAAACCAATATCTTGCGGATCTCGGAGCTCGGCCTGATTCAGATGACCAGGAAGCGCACGCGGGAATCGCTCAACCATGTGCTTTGCGAACCCTGCCCCTATTGCAACGGCAAAGGCTTCAGCAAGAACCTGCGCACGGTTTGCTACGACATTTTCCGCGAGCTCGAACGCGCCGCGCTCGAGGGCGGAACGGTGGGCGCTCGCGTGATGGCACATCCGGAAGTGGTGGATACCCTCTTCCAGGATGAGCGCGATACCCTGGATCGGCTCGAAGAGCGCTTCAGCATGAAGGTTTCCATCAAGGGCGATGCCAACCTGCATATCGAAAATTTCACCGTGGAAGGCGAGAAACTCAGCATGTCAATGCCGAGAAGGTCGACCCAGCCCGCTGTGGAAAGCGCGCCGACTACGGAAGCTTAAAACTCCAGCACCCAGAACATTCCGGCACCGGCCGCGACGCCAACCGCATTGGCGGTCATATCGCGGCCGTCCCATTTGTCGTCAATCACTGCCTCTTTCAGAATGCCCAGCAGGAGAACGGTTCCCGAGGAGTACAGCATGGACTCCATGGGTGAAAGCTTCGCCTTTTTCAGCAGCAGTTCGGATCCGGTAAGCGTGAGACCGTAGGCCACGGCGGCGTGCAGGCAGGCATCGCGGCGGCAGGTGTCGTCGAGCCACTGCGGTTTCGCCTGAGCCGAAGAGGCGCTTCCCAGAGCGGAAAATACTACGACGACAATGACAGCTTTAAAAAAGCTCAAGTGCCTTTCCGTGATTCAAAAGGCTCTGCACGACCGCGTCCACCTGCCGCGCGTCTACCTCGGCCCCGGATGGCAGGCAAATCCCACGTTCAAAAAACTCACGAGATTTCCCAACCTGTTCGCGCAGCGACTGTCCATACATCGGATAGTCGGTCACTGGAGGAAAGGTGGGACGGAGCTGAAAACCGTCGTCCTTCACGCGCACGGCTAGCTCTCGAAACAGCTCTCGGCTTTTCACCTCTTTGGGAAACAAGACAACGTTCAGCCAAGCGGGAAATTCCTGCAGCTGCGATCCAGCAAGAAGCAAAGAAGTGCCCTCCAAAGCTTTCGAATAAAGCTTCCGGATTATCTTTTTCTTTCCGAGAATCTCCGGCAAGCGCCTTGCCTGAGCCAGCCCCAGCCCAGCCAGCACATTCGACATCAAAAAATTGTAACCATGCTCGTCGTAATAAAACTCGAAGGGATCGGAGCGGGACTGGTGCTGCAGCTTGCGTGCGCGGCCCATTGCTTCTTCATTTTTTCCGAATAGCACTCCCCCCGTACCGGTGGTGATGGTTTTATTGCCATTGAAGCTCATCACTCCCATGGTCCCGAAGGTACCGAGAAACTTCCCTCCCAGGCGGACGCCAATCGACTGCGAGGCGTCTTCCACAAAGAACATCCCACGCTCGGCGAACAGAGAGGCGCAGAGGGAAAGCTCCGGGCAGGCGAATCCATAGGGCTCGTTGTAAAGCATTCCTCGAACGGGTTTTCCTGTAATTCGATAGCAGCCGGAATCGTCCACGGCTTCTCTAAAGAAGCCTTCGATCTGCTTCGCCGTCACAACAGGAAATGTTCCGTTCTCGGGCCCGAGGAAAATCGGTTCCGCTCCGAGCTGCTTCACGGCGTTTGCAGTGGCTACGAAACCATAATCGGGTACTAATACGTGATCACCTGGTTTTACCCCCTGTACCCGAAGGGCAAGCACAAGAGCGCTGCTGCCATTCACGCAGGCGATGGGCTGGCAGAAAGAGCCGAAGAACCGTTGCAGCTCCTGCTCAAACGCAAATACTTTCTCTCCGCCTCCGGAAAGCCATCCCGAACGAAAGGCCGCGGTGATCTCCTGGAGTTCGCTTTCTGAAAGGCTGGGATCGTGAATGCCGACCATTCCCTCATCATATCCATATAGGGGCGGCCCAAGAATAGTGAATTTTGCTTGATTAGAAGTGAATTGAAGTAAGCGGAGACCAGGCTAGCGTAGTGCCTTCGGCAAAAGAGGTGTGCTTTCGCAGGGCACTACTGGCTTCCGCGTGCAGCCGAAGCGAAGGCGCCTCATTGATCGGAAGAGCTGAAGGTTTCCGGGGACTCAAGCGGGCGTCCTCGTAGTCCGGGCCTTCCTTGACGCCTGCATACGCGGAAATGATCACCCCCACCACAGCCCCGATCGCGGCACCGTAGAAAATATTCTTCGTATGCTCGCCAGGCTCGTCATAGAACGGCAGGGTTGAGGCCCCCAAGACGGCACCGGCCACGGTGGTCAATGCCACGTTAACGGCCGAATTGGCTAATTCGGATTCCGCCTGGGCGCGTTGGCAGGAAAAAAGAGAGAGAACAAATATAAAAATCAGAGAGATAAGAACGCGGGCTTGGGTCACGGCACATAGTCTTTCAGGAGACCCATCATCCGCACGCAGGATTTACCCGCGAGCGCTTTTTTCTCCGTCACATAAGCCTTCGAATTCTTGCTCCAGTATGAGATCTCGGCGTCGCAGCTTTCGCCGCTAGCCACATTCCGTCCCTCAGCGCGAGTTACGGCGAAGGTAAGCGGGTTCTCCGCCTGGCCTTCGGCGGCGAACGCAAAGCGTTCGCCGTCGTCGATCTTGGTTTGCACCATCTGATACTGAGTGCCTTGGAGACTCACATAGAAGTGGTTCGTCTTCGGCAGATAGCTGAAGGACCAATCCTTCTGCTTCAGCAATACTTCGTGCTTGTTCTGGCTCGCCACGGCGCGGGAGCTGGTTTCGGCCGCCACGCGTCCGAACTCATCTTCCACCTCGTTCAGCCAGGTGAAGTCGCCCTTCATCGACGCCGGCTCTCGGCCGTCGAATTTGCTGGGCGGAACATGGTTAGTGATAGTGCCACCCTCGTCTTCCTGTACGGAATCCGGTGAGCGGTCGCTGCTAGGTTGAGTGTACGCACAAGCCGAAAGGCTGAGCGCCAATAAGAACGTTGCCCCGATTTTGATCTGACTGCAGTACATCCTGTACTTCATGACCCGATCCTCCTATGGAAAAGTGTAACATGTTGAGCGTCTCCTTCAAGCATTTCCTTACCCGAGCTAAATGCCTGTAGTTTTTCCTCATTTTTTGTTATTTCGGCCCAATGGAAAGCCGCTCTTGCCCTCCCCTTTACCTGGCGAGCCGATCCCCTCGTCGCAAGGAACTCCTTACCCAGGCGGGCATCCGCTTCCAGGTATTTGTTCCCCAAGAGCCGGAGCTCGATGCTCCAAAATCCCGCAAGCGCGTGAGCGCCAAAGAGATCGTGAAGCGAATCTGTAGGGCAAAAGCCATGGCCGCCCTCAATGAATTGAAGGCGCAGGGAGTTACCGAGGCCTTGGTTCTAACGGCCGATACTCTTGTTTTTCAGAATCATAAAGTCTTGGGCAAACCGGCAAACGAGGCTGAAGCACGCAAGATGCTCCAGACTCTGAGCGGAAAATGGCATGAGGTTTACACCGGTGTGGCAGTTGCCCTGCTCAAAGGCGAATCCACAAAAATAAATCAGATGGAAGTGCGCACAAGAGTCAGGTTCTTCCGCCTTAAACCCCAGTGGATCGACTGGTATATCGCCACAGGCGAACCTTTCGACAAAGCGGGTAGTTATGGCTGCCAAGGTTATGGTGCCGCGCTGGTAGAGCGCTTCGAAGGTTCCTACACAAACGTGGTGGGCTTGCCGCTGGGAGAAGCTTTGGCACTCTTGGAGAAAGCAGCGAAAGTATCGCGCAGTACTTTGCAGGGGGCCCCGTGAGCAGCGAAAAACAGGAGCGGCTGGAGGAGGTACGCGCGCGCATCCGCGCCGCCTGCGCCAGAGCCTCGCGGAAAGAATCTGACGTAACCCTTATCGCCGTTAGTAAAACCAAGCCATGGGAAGATATCGAGGCTTTCGCTTCCCTGGGTGTGCGCGAGTTCGGAGAGAACTATGTGCAGGAAGCTCTTACCAAACAGGAAGTCGCAAAAAAAGTCGGAGCGCCCGGTATCCGCTGGCATCTGATCGGCACCTTGCAGTCGAACAAAGCGAAGTTCGTGCCGGGCAACTTTTGTCTCTTCCACGCACTGAATTCCGCCTCATTGGCCGCCAAACTGGACAAAGCGGCGGGAAACGCGGGCATAGTGCAGGATTGCCTGTTCGAGGTGAATGTGGACCTCGAAGCGACCAAGGGTGGGGTGGAGGAAAAGCTGCTGGCGAAGATACTAGAAGAGATCTCGCCCCTTAAAAATATTCGAGTGCGGGGCCTGATGTGCATTCCTGCTCCCATTCAGGGGCGCGACCAGCATGCTCCTTTCCGGCGACTGCGGGAACTTAAGGAACGCCTGAACGCCAGCAACGCCTATAGGGAAAAGCTCACGGAGCTCTCGATGGGCATGAGCTCGGACTTCGAAGCGGCCATCGAAGAAGGAGCTACGTTCTTACGCGTGGGCACCACGCTCTTTGGAGAGCGATCACCCAAATGAGCTTCCTTAAGGAACACGCCGAAGGCACACTCATTCAGATCCATACGCAGCCGAAAGCGTCGCGGACAGCGATAGTAGGACGTCATGGCGATGCATTGAAAGTAGCCGTACAGGCGCCACCCGTGGACGGAGCGGCCAATGAGGCGCTTCAGGAATTTCTTTCGGAGGTTTTTGGCCTTGCTCGCTCCAAAGTGCGGCTCAGGCAGGGCGCAAGCTCCCGAAAGAAGACATTCCAGCTCATCGGCCTGACCTTGGAACAGGCACGGAATTTGGTGGAGAAGGAGCTCTCGTGAAGGACTGTATCATCCACGAAGAGGCAGGACTTCTAGTGGTGAACAAGCCCGCCGGAATCCTCTCCCAAAAGGACAAGAGCGGCGACGATGATCTCGCCGCGTTACTTCAAAAAGAGTTCGCCAAATCCGGCAAGCCCCTGCCCTTCCTTGCCCCAGTGCACCGCCTCGACCGCAATACCTCCGGCCTTATCTTGCTGGCAAAAAACTCCGAAACAGCGCGTGAACTCACGGACCAGCTTCAGGAGAAACTCATCCAAAGAACTTACCTCGCCATCGTGAAAGGCGATCCCGGCGAAAACGGGCGCTACGAATTTCGGCTTCGAAAAAACGAGAAAACCAACGAGGTTTTTGTGGACGAAAAGGGAGACGAAGCGATCACGGAATTCCACCGGGAAAAGAAGATGGGCAACTCCTCCCTCGTACGTGCACGCCTTCTCACCGGGCGCTCGCATCAGATCCGTGTGCATTTTTCACATGCCGGCCACGCTCTGATCGGCGACAAAAAATACGCCAAAAAGCCATGGTCGGAGATCTTCCACCGCCCCGCCCTGCATGCAGCGGAGATCGTGCTGGCTGACGGGCGAAAATTCTGCGCGCCTTTGCCGGCGGACTTCTCCGGCTTGCTCGCCCGACTGTCGGGAAAATAACGTTACTGGAGCCGACTGCTCTCCGCCGCCTTCTGCAACCGCTGCAGAAGGTTCCGCATATCTTCTTCCATCGGGCACTCGATCTCGGTGTCCGCTCCCGTGAACGGATGCTTGAATTTGATTGCGCGGGCGTGCAAGGGCATTCGCTGAGACGGGAGGTCAGTAAGAATCTCGCATTTCCAGGTAGCGTCCCAGTAAGCCTCGTCGAAAAGAATAGGATGCCCCAGAACCTTCAGGTGCAACCGGATTTGGTGCAAGCGGCCCGTAAGGGGACGCGCCTCGATCCAGGAAACATTCCCCATGCGCTCCCGTATGGAAAAATCCGTGACGGCTTCCTTCCCCCCCGCCAGATCCACCAGTGCCCGGCCTCTCCCCTTTTTTCCCTCGGCGCGGGAGAGCGGAACCTCGCAACGACAGGAGTCCCAAGCGGGGCTTCCACAGGCCAGCGTCCAGTAAAGCTTCTTCATTTCCCGGCCCTCGAACATGCGCGATAGGCGCCGGTGAGCCTCCTCATGCTTGGCGAACAGGACAATCCCGCTGGTGTCGCGGTCGAGGCGGTGCACTGGATAAAGGTCGCGGCCGCTCTCGTCAGGCTTGTGCCCCCGCGAGCGCAGCAGTTCTCCCAACTGATGCAAGAGTACGTTCTTCTCCAGGCCGAACCGGTCGGCGACGACGAGCTGGCCTGCACTCTTGCGCACCGCCACCAGGTGCTCGTCTTCAGTGATGAGTCTGATTTCCACGCCCGTTACCATCCTCGTTGTCGAAGTCTACCTCCGGATCTCCGGAAAGGTTGCTGCGTTCTGTTTTGTAGATCATCGAAAAGGCGTCTTCCCCATCGGGATAAAAGCGGGGAATGGTGTGAATCACCAGGAAACCCAGCGACTGATACAACTGCACGGCAAGGGCATTCGATTTGCGAACCTCGAGCACGATGCTGTCTCCGTCCTTGCGCATGACATATTGGATAAGGCGCCGCAGGAGATAAAGCGCAAGGCCCTGTCGGCGAAAATCCGGGTGAACGGCAAAGGTGAGCAGATGTGCTTGCTCGGCCGGAAAGGAAAAAACGGCGTAGGCCAGCACCTTGCGGTCGGTTTCATCGTCGGTGATCACCCAGAATCGGCTGGTTTTCTTGTCGAGCTCGGCCGCGAAGGCCGCCCGCGTCCAAGGCGGGCGAATAGAGACATTCTCTATCTCCACCACCTGGTCGAGATCCTCATCGGTAGCTGGCCGTGGAGAATAGGGAAGCTTTTTCACTCGGAGTAGATCTTCACCGGATAGCGAACGCTCACCTCGCGCTTCCAGAGCTCAAAGTCAGGTATCACTTCCGATTTGCGAAATTTTTCCACGAGTACGCGCTTTTCCAGTTCGCGCACCAGCATCCCTTCGCCTTCGCGAGGACGGGTTTCGGTGCGCCAAAGCCGAGAGTATTTTCCTCCCAGGCTAAGCCATTGGGAGCGGCAGCTCTCCTTGCCTTGGATCATCTGCACCGAAATAGGGATCTGGCCCGCCGTGCTCACCTTCTTGGCGCGAGCCTCTTGGTACATTAGCTCTTCGTCGACATAGATACGCAGCAAGGCCAGACGATCCGTGGGCAAGGGTTTCTCCCGCTTCAACACCCCAGCGCAGGCCAGCACCTTGTCCACGGAAGAAAAGCGCTGCAGATCCGAAACCAGCACGGCTTCACGGCCCACTCTTCCCAGCAATGCGTCCACCTCCGTGGAGTCCGCTGCAATGGCCTCAGCCGGCAGGAAAAAAGCGATAAAGAGGAAAGCGAGGAGATCAAGCATGTCCTGATTATAAAACCCGCTCCAATCGGATCGTAGCCTTTTTTTTCTCCGCAACCACACCCTGCCCCTTCACTAGAATGCGTCCGCTTCCATCCGACCCCAAAAATTGCACGGAATCGCCGGAATCCACTTTGGCTTCGACCCTTGCGCCGCCCGCCCAAGCCACCTCCTGAACATCGCGCTCCCCTGGCCGCAGCTGCAAAGTACGCTTCTCCACGCCATACCAGAAAAGGGCGGGATCCTCCCCGGCAGGAAGCTCGAGAGCGAGTTCGAGGGTCGTCTCGCTCCGTGTCACCAGCCCGCAACCCGTGAGAAGGGCCAAAGAGGGAAGGATGCACCAAAAAGTGGACCACTGGGCCAAAAATCGACCCCCGTGCTTAAGCATTGAAACACTCCTTATCGTGTAATTCGCAATCGGCAGGGAGATGAATTTTTTCTCATCTCCGCACAGGTCCGGAAAAGCAACTTACGGGCCATCCTCGCCCAGGATTTGGTATATTGGAGGCCATGCAAGAATCCGAACTCCAGGACTCCATCCGCCACAAAAGCGCCACCATGGCGGAGATCCTCAAAGAATGCGAAAAGGTGGTGGTCGGCCAGCGGCCGATGATGGAAAAAATCCTGATGGCCTTCCTATGCGATGGCCATATTCTCCTCGAAGGCCTGCCCGGTCTGGCAAAAACACTCGCGGTGAAAACTTTCGCGAGCGTAATGGACCTCAGCTTCAACCGCATCCAATTCACACCGGATCTCTTGCCCTCCGACCTCGTCGGCTCCATGGTTTACAACCAGAAGACAGGAGAATTCTCTGCCAAAAAGGGCCCGATCTTTTCGAACATCGTTCTGGCCGACGAGATCAACCGTGCTCCCGCGAAGGTGCAAAGTGCACTGCTCGAATCGATGGCCGAACGCCAGGTGACACTCGGGGAGCAGACTCACCAGTTACCCGACCCCTTTATCGTGCTGGCCACGATGAACCCAATCGAACAGGAAGGAACCTATTCGCTCCCCGAGGCGCAGCTCGACCGCTTTCTGTTCAAGGTAAAGGTGCACTACCCCTCGCAGGGGGAAGAGCGGACCATCCTCGACCGGATGAGCGCGCTGGAACCACCCAAAGTTTCCAAACAGGTGCTTCCCAAGGCGCTCATGGAAGCCAAGGCCCTGGCCTCCAAGGTTTACCTCGACGAGAAACTCAAGGATTACATCCTCAATATTGTTTTTACCTCGCGCTTCCCCGAAAAAAAGGGCCTGACTGATCTTAAGAATTTCATCCAGGTGGGCGCCTCTCCCCGCGCCACCATCGGTTTGGCGAAGGCTTCGCGCGCCTCGGCCTTTATGATGGGCCGGTCCTACGTGAGCCCCGACGACGTAAAGGCAGTCTGCTACGACATTCTCCGCCACCGCCTGGTGCTTACCTATGAGGCCGAGGCTAACGACGTGACGTCGGAAGCCGTAATCAGGAAGATCCTGGATGTGGTGGAAGTTCCTTAAGAAGGAAAGCTCAGAGTCCGGCGCGGATCCCGATCGGGATATGAACGAAATCCGCGCATCCGGGCGGGCGCCCCTTTCCGAAATCGCCAAAAAAGTGAAAGAAGTGGAGCTGGTGACGCGGAAAAAGAGCGCTGCCATGCTCGCCGGAGAATATAAGAGCCGCTTCAAGGGCCAGGGGATGCAGTTCTCCGACTCTCGCCTCTATCAGTACGGAGACGACATCCGTCACATCGACTGGCGCACGACGGCTCGAATGCAAGAAGCTTATGTGAAGACGTTCGAGGAAGAACGCGAGCTCAGCATTATCTTCGCCGTGGACGTCAGCGCATCAGGGGGATTCGGCAGCACCGGTCTCAGCAAACGCGAAAATCTCGCGATCGGCCTCGCCTGCATCGGCTTCTCCGCCATTTCCCACAATGACAGGGTGGGACTGGTGCTGTTTTCCGACCGCGTGGAGCGTTTCGTGCCCGCCAAAAAGGGCCGGAAGCACATCCTGCGCATCGTGGATGAGCTATTGGCCTTCCGTCCGCGCTCGAAAAAATCCCATCTCGATCCGGCGCTGGATTTTCTCTCGTCGATTCTCAAGCACGGAAGCGTTGTGATTTTCGCCAGCGACTTCTTCGCGAATTTCGACAAAAAGAAATTACAAGTACTGGCCAAGAAGCACGACCTCATCTGCCTGCGCGCAACGGACCCCCGGGATACCGAGCTTCCCGATGTTGGACTTCTGCGCGTGGAAGAT
>DATBTF010000110.1:0-18877 GCA_036559405.1 Bdellovibrionota bacterium | reverse complement strand
TCCTGCCCCTGCTTGACGCCGATATCCATCTCCGTGCGGAAGCTCAATCCCAATCGCGAGATGTCGCGCATATAGATGCGGGCCATGCCGAGCGATTCCGGAATCACCAGAAATAAATTGAAGCTCTCCTGAATGATCGTGCGGCGGGCGCGTCTCCGCTCTTCGCCACTTTCTTTTTTAGCTTTTCCTGCACTCATGGATTGGCTCCTGCTGCGGGAGCTGCCGCCGGCGCGGGAGCTGCCGCCGGCGCGGGAGCTGCCGCGGCCGGTGCGGGAGCCGCGAGAGGATCAGGATGATCTTTGTCTGAGGTGGGCAACTTGATGGGCGGAGTTGCGGGAGTCGGCGCCACAGCCGGAGCCGGACTCGATGGTGTCACCGGTAAAGGCGCGACCGTCGTCGTGGTCGAAGCGGGAGCGGGAGCCGTGGGAAGCGGAGTCAATGCCGTCGGTGCGGGCGCAGCAGGCGCAGGAGGCAAACCTGGCAGTGCGTCTGCCGCAGGAGCGGCGCCGGGCTGGAGGGGATTCTTGGCTACGGCCTGCGCCAGCCAGCCTTCCAGGGCCTGCACCCCAGCCTGCGCGAGTCCGTCGATCTCGTCGATATTCGCAGTGGTAGCGGTCCCCGCGAGGCGATCACCGTGTTCCTTCAAAAGCTGGCTGAGCTGGCCAACCGAGGTGGAAACATCCTGGAAGGCGCGGGCATGGTGCTTGGCTTGTTTTTCGCCTGACTGCCGCGCCCTCAGGTTGGTTTCCAACTGTCCCAGCAAAGTCTGCGAGCTGGTTTTAAAGGCATTCCAGTCGCTCACGATCTTCGGACGGCCGGCGGGATTGGCCCAACCTGCTTTGTACTCGGCGATCCGCTTGCTCGTCTCAGCCTGCAGATTCTTCAGGGTAGCGATGTATTCGCGGAGCTCAGCCACTTCGGTGTCGTAATCACCCTGCACGCTGTCTTTGAATTTCTGGAGGCGATTGTTGTAGGCAGCGCCCTTGGCGCCGATGAACTGCTTTGAAACTTCCAGGGGATCGGCTCCATCAGCGGTGAACTTCAGGTTGAACTCTCCCCAAAGCGGTTTGCCGTCGTCTTTCACCTGTTCGAACGTGGCCAGGTGGGTTTTCTCCATATTGGCGGTGAAGGTTTTTTCAAAGCTGACGCGATTCACCAGTGTGCCTGGCACCCCGGTCACCGTCAGGGTCACCGACGTCCCCTCCGGAAGATTGGAGGCCACGTAATATTTGGGCGAGTTGAGATCTGCAGGAGATTCGTCCGTACCTTTGGCCTGGGCGAAATGAAATTTGTGCCCATCCTTCTGCTTAACCACTTCGAGCATCGACTCCAGATCGTCCTGCGATACATCGAGGTTAGAGGGCAACGGAGAGCGCATGAAAACAAAATAAGCCCCGCCTCCCGCGGCGAGAACAAGCAGAAGCAGCGCCGCGACTTTCGTGGGGGCACCTTTGGTGATTTTCTTTGTATTCCCGCCCACGGGAGCAAGCGTGTTTTTCGTCTTGCCACCGGCGGCAGCGGGCTGCTTGCCCTTTTTCGCTGCAATCTTTTTCTTGAGTCCGTCCAAGACAGTCTGCAGCTTGAACAAAACGCCCTTGATGCCGGGAGGCGGTTTTCTGATTCCGGTGTCAGTCGGCTCGTCGTCGTCAGTCGACTTCCCCGACGACAACGTCACGATTCCGCCCGTGGGGCGCGTGATTCCGGTACGGGTGGCTCCGCCGGAGCCGGCAGTCTTACCTGTTCCTCCGCTCGCCCCGGACTTCCGCGCGGACTCCAGCTGAGGAACAGTGTTGGCTGGGCGGAAGTCATTCCAGCCCGCATGCCATACCATCGCATCGGCGGGTACCTCGCCCGTGCTCGCCATCTCTTTCAAACCCATGAGCGAATGCAGGCCGCTCACCTGTGCGCCCACCTTCAGCGTCCAAACTGCGTCGTGGACGCCAGGCTCTGGCCCAGCGGAAGCCGCGGCATCGGTGGCGATCGACTTCGTGCTCATGCTCACGCCGCTGTTGAGGGGGCCAGCGTTAGGCACGGTGGCATCCGCGTTTTGCACATTGCTCACCATTGAAGAGAGAACGCTGGCGGAGTCGGAGATCTGGAAGCTGTCGGAGGCGGTGGCAGTATTCGTTTGCGCTGTGGGACCGGCGGCCGTGCCTTCCGGTTTCGGCGCCTGCGACTGCGCAAGCAGCAGGGCCAGGGAAGGCCCGTCTTCTCCGGCAGGCGCAGCCGCGACGGGCGCGGCGGCAGGAGCGGCGCCACCACCCATGGCGGCGGCCAGATCGGGAATGGTTTCGGCTGGCACCCATTCGGCCATCCCGTCCTTCCACGAAAGCGACTGCCCGGTTACTAGTCCGGCTTTGGCCTTCTCCGCGATTTCCGCGGCGGTAAAAGGGCCCTCATGGTGATCCGTGAGGTAGATAAACCAAATTTTCTGTTGGTCGCTCATTCGTGTGAGGTAAAGTTGGAATAACCCTTATCTATTAGGCTAAAGGATGTACGGGAAAATCCAATGAAAATCTCGCCTTTCGATCCCAAAAGCATCTTCCAAGGAGCGGTATCCGTCGGCACTCGCGAGTCGCGGCTCGGCTTCCACGCGCAAGCGGCGAGACTCGAAGATCTGAGGTCGAGCGAACACGGAATCGTTATCTTCGGCATTGCCGACGATACAGGAATCCGGAATGTGGGCGGACGTATAGGCGCGAAGGACGGGCCGCGGGAGGCACGCCAACGCCTCTACAAATTTACTACGGGTGTTCCGCGCGTTCCGGTCTACGACCTGGGCGATCTCTATCCGGCGAGTTCGATCGAAAGCACGCACGAGCAGGCCACGGACATCGTTCGTCTGCTTCTCGATAGCGGGCATTTCCCGCTCGTGATCGGAGGGGGCCACGATCTCGGGTTCCCCCATGCCCTTGGCGCGCTCGAACATAGCCGGAAAAAAACACGCTTCCTCAACATCGACGCCCACCTGGATGTGCGTCCCACCACAAATGGAATCACCAGCGGATCGCCCTGGTATCTGCTGAGCGAGCATCCGCTCTTCGCCAAAACCAAAAGCCGAATCGAGGAGTTCGGGATCCAGCCTCACTGCAATGCCCACTCGCTGGTGGACTACGCCGCCAAACACAAGTTCGGCCTTCACTGGCTGGCGGACATCCGCAAAAAGAAGGGATCCGCCGACAGCCAGTTCGCCAAGTTGATGGGGGGAAAGGGTGGAAAGGACCGGCTGCTGGTTTCCCTGGATATCGATAGCGTTCGTTTCTCCGAAGCTCCCGGCTGCAGCGCCCCCCAGATCCTGGGCTTCACCGCGGCCGAAGCGATCCGGATGAGTTTTCTCTCCGGAGCCCACCCCCGAGTGGATAGCTTTGGAATTTTCGAGCTCAGCCCTCCCCTGGATCCCGACGGGCGCACCTGTCTGCTGGTAGCGCATTGCATAAATGCCTGCCTGGAAGGCTTCGCCACCCGACTCAAGGTAAAGAAAAAATAGGCGAAGCCTCCGTACAGGCGCTAAAATTCTCTATTAGGATGAGCGACTCTAAAGACCCGAAAGATCCGAAGAATTCGAACGACGCCGACGCCACCCGCCTGCTCAATCCGGCCACAGACACGCTCAAGATCGACCTCGAGCTCGCGAAAGCCACGGACCCCGTGCTCATCCTCATTCGCGGCACCCCCCAAGGAAAGAAGTATTCCCTAAAAGGCGCCACCAAGTTCCTGCTTGGCCGCGACAAGAGCGTGGAAATTCAGCTCGACGACGCCAACATCAGCCGACAACATGCGCAGATCACCGCGGAAGACGGAAAGATCTATATCGAGGACCTCGGCAGCCGTAACGGCACCTTCCTCAACGATGAGCCGCTCGGCACCTCCCGCAAAGAGCTCGAAAAAGAGGACATGATCAAGCTCGGCAGCACCATTCTCAAATATCTGCCGGCCGGCCAGCTCGAGACGCTCTACCACATCAACCTCACCAACGCGGCCTCGATGGACAAGCTCACCGGCCTTTACAACCGCAAATACATCAGCGAGGTGCTCGAGGTGGAGTTCAAGCGGGCGAAAGCTCTGCACTCGCAGATCTCCGTGGTGCTCTTCGACATCGACAACTTCAAGAAGATCAACGATACCTACGGCCACGATTGCGGAGACTATGTGCTAACCACTTTGGGCACCCAGGTGAAGGCCAGCGGCTTGCGCGAGCGCGACCTGGCAGGCCGCTACGGGGGCGAAGAGTTCATTGTGGTGCTTACGAACTCGGCCGCCGACCAGGCCGCCGATGTGGCCGAGAGGATTCGCAAGCGCATCGAGGGCCATGAGTTCACCTACGACAACCAGAAGATCTCCGTTACGGTAAGCCTGGGCGTGGCCTCCATCCGCAAGGATTTCCACCTCGGGGCCGACATCTATAAAGAAGCCGACAAGGCCCTTTATGAGAGCAAGAGAAACGGCAAAAATAAGGTCACCGTGGCTGGCGACAAGCCATAAAATCTAAGCCAAATTCATAACTTACAAATAATACCCGACAGAATTTGACGCCTAGCGTGAACGGGCATAGAGTACGCGCTTCGCTAACGGGCGTGGGGCTCTAGGCGAGAAGGAGAAACCCATGTCTCGTTTATCAAGAACCTGGCTGTTGTTCCTGTTACCTCTCACCCTGGCCGCTTGTGGCGGCAAAGACGATCCGGCCCCTGCCACGGGCGGAGCTGCTCCCCAGTCTGTATTCGATGGCGAGCCACCGACAGACGCCCCTGACGAGCAATACGATGCGCCGCGCGAGAACCGCCAACGTCGCCGTAGCCCGCTCGAAGTGAACATCACTTCCATTAACTATATCGACTCCCTGGATCGCCCTGGCTACGTAGGCGTGCACCCGGGCGACGTGGTTCACCTTACAGTTGATGCCTTCAGAGACGACAGCCCCCTCGGCTTTGGCTCTGAGGAATTCAGCTGGCAAGCTGGTAACGGCAGGATCTGCCACGGGAGTCTCGAAGACGCCTGCTACAATAGCGGCTTCCTGATCGATGACGACGGCGGTGTGTTCTTTATCGTGCCCGACTTCATGCCGGCCCGAATCACGCTGAAAGTGTGGCTCTCCCGCAACGACTCCAAGTACGACACCCTCGTGCTTGAGAACTACGGCCTGCGTGGCGAGTACTACTTCGACTTCCGCTTCCGCATCTTCCCGCGTTGGAACCATGCTTGGGACGGCGAACGTCGTGGACGCTGGCACAGCCACTGGGACAGACGCTACTGGGACCGCGACCGCAATAACCACCACGCTCCTCGTGGCTGGTACCGCGGCGGCGGGAACTGGAACCGTGGTGGCAATGGCCACCACGGCGGCAATAACGGCCCCGGTCGTGGCGGCAACGATAACCACGGCGGAAATAACAACGGCGGCAACAACGGCCCCGGCCGCGGTGGGAACGACAACCACGGCGGCAATAACAACGGCGGAAATAACGGCCCTGGCCGCGGTGGGAACGACAACCACGGCGGAAATAACAACGGTGGCAACAACGGCCCCGGTCGCGGTGGGAACGATAACCACGGCGGAAATAACAACGGGGGCAACACCGGCCCCGGTCGTGGCGGCAATGATAACCACGATGGCAATAACAACAATGGCGGACGTGGCGGCAACGACAACCACGACAACAATCGCGGTGGCAACGGCAACAACGACAACCACGACAACAACCGCGGTGGCAACGGCAACAACGACAGCGACCGTGGCGGTGGACGTGGCGGCCACGGCGGAAATCGCTAGCTAAGTTGTTCGCTTAATCAGAGAAAACGGGCACTGAAAGGTGCCCGTTTTTTATTTCAGGATACCCAGCCCATCAGAATGGCCGCCAAGGTCGCGCTGCCGGCAAACAGCCAAAGCAGAAACCCTTGAACCAGGGGCAGAAGGCCCACCTGCTTCAAGATGTGCCCGTGAAGATTGGCGCCTATACAAAACAAGGTGAGCACGAGCGTACGCCGGGCCACCAATTCCACGTAATGACCGGCCTCCGAAGCGCCAGGCACCCATGTCACCACCGCGGCAGCGATCAGGAATCCCAGGATGAACCAAGGCCGTTTGGCCGGCATTCCCGCCTTCGCGTCCTTCGAATAGGCCCAGCTGGCAACCACGGTAAGCGGCACGATCCATAGCGCCCGCGCCAGCTTGACTGTCGTGGCGATCTGCACGGAATCGCTCCCGAACTGCAGGGCCGAGCCCACCACCGAGCTCGTGTCATGGATTGCAAGCGCACTCCAAAGGCCGAACTGCGTGTGCGTGAGAGAGAAGTAGTACCCGAGAGGAGGGAAAAGCAAAAGCGCCAAGGCGTTCAGCGAGAACACCGTGCCCAAAGCCACCGTCATCGAATGGGATTTCGCCCGGATCGCCGGACCCACGGCCGCGATGGCGCTTCCGCCACAGATCGCCGTGCCCACGGAGATAAGCACCGCAATTTCCCGCTCCAACTTCAGAAGCCGCCCCAGAATCGCGCCCACGGCAAGAGTCAGCACGATTCCGACGATGGTATAGCCGACCCCATGCAGTCCCACCTTCGCCACCACCAACAAATTCATGCCACAGCCCAAGCCCACTACCGAGCAGGCGAGCAGGCGGTGGGTATAGACCTCAGTTTTTTCGTGGAAAGGATTCCCAAGCACCAGAGCGAAAAAAATTCCGGCTAGCAATGCCAGAGCAGAAGACATCCAGGGAGTCAGGCAGAGAAGGGCCACCAGTGGCATCAAAATGCGCGCAGCTTGGGTTCGGTTCATCTCGGCCTAGAACCCCGCCACTTTTTCTTCCAGCCAGCCTGCCAGATAGTCGATGACTTCCGTCCAGAGCGAGCCGGTACGCGCCTCTTTGAGATGATGCCGGAAATCCTGTTTGGCCTTCTCCTTGATTCCTTCTCTTTCCATCAAGGAGATCAGCCACGCGATTTGATCATTGGTGGTCTCTTCCCGAGGCGCGCGCACGATGGCCTCAGCTTTGGACCTGTCTTGCGAACCGCGATGCAGCTTGTTCAGCAAAAGCACGAGCGGATACGAAAGCTTTCCTTCAGCGATGTCCGAACCCACCTGCTCGCGCCCCTTGCTGCCCCAAAGATCGAGGAGATCATCCTGGATCTGAAAGGCGCGCCCTAAGGAGGTGGCACTCTGCTCAAGCGCTTTCCTTTCCAGCACGCTCGCACCGGCGATCATGGCTCCGCCCACCAAAGGAACGGAGAAGAGCGCCGACGTTTTCCCCTCGACCATGGAAAGGTAGTGCGGAATCGAAATTTCCTCACCCTTTGAGAATCGTTCTTTGAGCGCGAACTCCTGGCTCTGGCCTTCGATCACGGCGAGAATCCGCGACTGCACCAGTTCGAGCAGCGCCAGCTTCGTATCCGCCGGGTAATCGGCGTCTTGGATGAGCAGCTGGGGAACGAAAAACCACGCGTCACCGCAATTGATCGCCTGGGCCTCCGAATACTTCACCCAAAGGGTGGGCTGACCGCGCCGGGACTGGTCACCATCCTGGATATCGTCGTGGATGAGGGTTGCATTGTGCAGGAGCTCGACAGCAAGCGCATAAGGCACGCAGGCGCGCACCAACGTTTCGGGGTTCCCGCCCTTGGTGCGGGCATACGCCAAGGCCGCGCCCAGCACCAGGGCGGGACGCAGGCGCTTGCCGCCCGATCGGTAGTGATACTCCAGCATTTCCCGCATCGGGCTGCCACGAAAGAATTTTTCCTGGGAGAGCGCGAAGGCCTCGTCAAGAAGCTGCGCTGTCTGGCTCTGAAGACTTTCCCAATCGCTCATAATCCCACCGCCGCGGCAGGCGCTCCCAGAGAAAGGCTGAGGCGAGCCCTCAACGCATGCTCCAAACGAGGAGCAACTTCGCTCACCGAAATTTCTTTGCCCAACAGCTCGCTCAGATTGGTCATCACCGCGGAGGCAAACCCGCAGGGCTGGATCAGGGAAAACGGGCGCAGATCGTTGCTCACGTTGATCGCCAGGCCGTGGTAGCTCACGTTCCGCCTCACAGCAATTCCCAGCGATGCGATCTTGCGCTCCCGGTTCTGCGAATCTTGCACCCAAACTCCGGTCTTGCCTTCCTGCCAAGAGCCCTTCACGCCATACGATCTCAGTAGGTCGATCATGGATTCCTCCATGAGACGAAGGAAAGCCTTGGGGCCGAATTTAATGTTCAAGCGCAGGATCGGGTAGACCACCAATTGCCCGGGGCCGTGATAAGTAGCCTCCCCTCCCCGCTCGATCAGACGCAGTGGCACACCCTGAATGGAATCCGGGAATTCCTGCCCTTCACGCACTCCCGGTGATTTTCTGCCCAGGGTGATCACCTGCGGATGCTGTACGAACAGCAAGGTGTCGGGGATCTTGTCTTCGGCTCTCGCCTCGATCAGCTCGAGTTGCAAACGCCAGCAGTCGTCATAGGAGAGCAGGCCCAGATCTTTTGTGCGCAGCTCTCTCATAAACTAGTGCGTGGCTCCCGTCTGCGGGCGGTTGATAACGTGGATCGCGTGGCCGAGCGCCACTTCCGCGGCCTCCATCGTCGCCTCGCCCATGGTCGGGTGGGCGTGGACCGTCAGCGCCACATCCTCGAGCTGCAAGCCGGCTTCGATCGCCAAGGCAATCTCAGCGATCATGGTGCTAGCCTCCGGACCCACGATCGCGGCACCGATCAGTCGGCCTGTTTTTTTGTCGCCGATCAGCTTGGCGAAGCCGTCGGTATCGTTCGAGGCAATCGCCTTGCCGAGAGCGGCGAAGGGAAACGAGCCCGCGAAAGAAGTAATGCCCTTTGCTTTCGCGTCCTGCTCCGAAAGACCCACAGTGGCCACTTCCGGCTCGCAGAAAATCACGGCAGGCATGGCTTTCACGTCGTATTTGGCGCTTTTGTTGCCGGCAATCACTTCCGCCACCACCAGCGCTTCCTTCGTAGCTTTGTGAGCGAGCATTGGCTGGCCGGCCACGTCGCCGATGGCGTAGATGCCGGGAACATTGGTCTTGAGCTGCTCGTTCACTTTGATGAAGCCTTTGGGGTCCACCTGAACGCCGGCTTTCTCGATGCCAGGCATGGGGTTGGGCTTGCGCCCGACGGTCACGAGCACTTTTTCGCAGGAAATCGTCTGCGGCTTGCCTTCGACTTCCACTTCCACCTGCAGCTGGCCGCCTTTTTCCTTCACTCCCTTGGCCACCGCATTGGCAAGCACGTTCACATTGCGCTTCTTGAGGCTGCGGCCAACGACATTGGCCACATCCTGGTCGTATGTTGCAAGCAGTCGGGGCATGGCCTCCAGCACAGTCACCGCCGTGCCAAGTTTGGCCATATAGGTGCCGATCTCGAGGCCGATATAGCCGCCGCCCACCACCACCATCGAGCCCACGGGCTTGTCCACATCGAGAGCGCCGGTGGACGAAATGATATTTTTCTCATCGAATTTGAAGTTCGGAAGCTCGATCGGGGAAGACCCGACAGCAATCACGATATGATCGGCGGTGATGTTCTGTGTGCCGGCGTTGCTCTTGATCGTGAGCTCGTTTTTGGAAACAAAAGAAGCGTCGCCCTGGATCACTTCCACCTTGTTGCCCTTGAGAAGCTGGCCCACGCCGCCCGTAAGCTTCGAGACAACGGAACGTTTCCACTCCTGCAGGCCCTTGAAGTCGACGTCCACGCCTTTCACTTTGAAGCCCATGCCGTCGGCCTTCTGCATCTTCTCGAAGAAACTTGCGGCCTTGATCATGGCTTTCGAGGGAATGCAGCCCACGTTCAGGCAAACCCCGCCCACAGTTTCTTTCTCGACGATGGCCACCTTCTTGCCGAGCTGGGCGAGGCGGATGGCGCAGGGATAGCCGCCGGGGCCGGCTCCGATCACGATGGCGTCAAATTTCTTCTTTTCCATAAAATACTTCTCCGTATTGAAGCTGGTCACCGACTAAAACTCAGCCCCCATCATTTCCATCATCAGCATCTTGGGATCCTGGAGCATGCCTACCACGCGGTTCATGAAGCGCGCGGCCACTGCCCCGTCGACCACGCGGTGGTCGAGCGAGAGCGACAGATAGATGATGTCGCGGATCTTGATCTCGTTGCCCACCACGGTGGGGCGTTTTTTGATCTGGTGCACGCCCATGATCGCCACTTCGGGATAGTTGATGATGGGCGGAGCAAAGAGGCCGCCGATATTGCCGGCATTGCTGATGGTAAATGTGCCGTCCTGAAGATCCGACATGGCGAGTTTTTTATCCCGAGCTTTCTGTCCCAGCTCCATGATGTCGCGGGAAAGCTCCCAGATGCCTTTGCAGTCGACGTCCTTCACCACGGCTACCGTCAATCCATCGGGCGTATCCACCGCCATGCCGAGGTTGTAGTATTTCTTGTAAACGATCTCCTTCATCTCGCCATTTTCCTCGATGAGGGAGGCGTTGAGATCGGGAAACTCCTTCAGGGCGATGGCACAGGCCTTGAGGATGAAAGGCATGAAAGAAATCTTCGTGCCCAGCTTCTCCGCCACCGGCTTGAGTTTGGCGCGGAACTCCACGAGTTCGGTCATATCGCACTCTTCCACGTAGGCGAAGTTGGCCACGGTGTGCATTGATAGCGCCATCTTTTCGGCGATCTTGCGTCGCAGGCCGCGCACAGGTACGCGCTCTTCAACTCGCTGGCCGCGAGCGCCACCATGGGAGAAGCCGGTCGAAGGCATGCCTCCTCCGCCACCACTCTTGCTTAGGTCTTCCAAAAGGATCCTGCCGTTCGGGCCCGAACCGCGCACGAAGGCGAGATCCACGCCTTTCTCTCGAGCTGCTTTGCGAACCGCGGGAGCTGCCTGCGGATCGGAATTTACGGGTGCGGAAGGACGCGGAGCTGCCGCCGCAGGCGCGGAGACTATAGCTTTCGGAGCCGCAACTGCTCCGTTGGTCTTAGGCGCAGGAGCCGGAGCTCTGGCCGCGGGAGCTCCGCCCTTGCCAGTGGTGGTGCTGCCTTCGAGACGCATCATGATCTGGCCCACTTTGGCGATCTCGCCCTCTTTGAACACCAGCTCGCTCACGGTGCCGCTGAACTTCGTAGGGATCTCCACCGTGGCTTTGTCGGTCATGATCTCGAGCACCACCTGGTCTTCCTTCACCTGGTCGCCCGGCTTTACGTGCCACTTCACCACTTCGCCTTCCATTACGCCTTCGCCCAGGTCGGGGAGCTTGAGATCCATCAGCCATTCTCCTGCAGTTGTACGGTTACGGTGTTTTTAGACTTGGTTTCTCTTTCATGAAGAAACGCTTCAATAAAAAATTCTCCGGCGCGGTACGACGAGCGCACGAGCGGCCCGCTGGCCACGTATTTGAATCCGAGACCGAGGCCGATGCGCTCGTACTCTTTGAACTGCTCGGGGGTCACGAACTCTTTCACTTCAAGATGCCAGGCGGAAGGCTGCAGATACTGGCCGAGCGTGAAAATCTCCACGCCCGCGTCCAGGCAGTGCTTCATGGACTCCACTACTTCATCCGGCGTTTCGCCCAAGCCCACCATGATCGAAGTCTTGGTAATGATGCCGGGACGAATTTTCTTCGCGTTCTCCAGCACGCGCAGCGACTGCCGGTAATTCGCGCGCTTATCGCGCACCGACGGGGTGAGCTGCTCGATGGTTTCGATATTGTGGGCGAAGACGTCGATGCCGTTCGAGTCGAGCAGGATTTTCTGCAGATCTTCTCTACCTTGAAAATCTCCCGCCAGAGTTTCGATCCGCAATTTCGGGTTGCGTCGCTTCACGGCACGGATGATTTCCGCGAAGTGGCCGGCACCCTGATCGGGAAGATCGTCTCTGTCGACGGTGGTGATCACCACGTAGGTGAGGTTCATGTCTTCCAGACTCTTCGCGACACTCTCTGGCTCGAGCGGATCGAGAGCGCCGGGTCGCTTCGCGGTTTTTACATTGCAGAAACGGCAGCCGCGGGTGCAGGTATCGCCCATCACCATGATGGTTGCGGTTCCCCCGCCCCAGCATTCGCCAATGTTGGGACAGTGGGCTTCCTCGCAAACAGTCGCGAGCTTCCGTCCACGCAGCATTTCTTTGAGCTTGAGGTAGTTCTCGCCGCCTGGCGCACGCACCTTGAGCCAGCTGGGTTTGGGCTTCTTGGCGAGGTTTTCCGACATAGCGGCACACTACCAAGATCATAGGGAAAATGCCATGTAGGGCATGGGCATTTATGCCATGCATTAGGAGGAGAAAATCAGGTAAAAGTGAGAGCGCTCACCACTCGGCGAGCATTTCGTTCTTACCGATTTCCGTCACGTACACGTGGCCGCTCGGGCAGACATGCTGCTCGAGAACGTGATGAGGCTCATCGGGCGAAGCGCCCCGGCGCAGGGGAATGGTGGCGAAATCCACCCCGCAGATCGGGCACTTCATTTCTCGTTCCAGAGGATGTTTCGGTAGTTCAGGCATGGGGAAAGGCTAGCACAACTCCACGTGGGCTTCCAACTGCCCGGCCACGAGCCGGGCGCTGTTGAGGCGCAGCTCAAGGGGGTCCCCGCCCTCGGAAAGACGCACCTTTCCGACCTGGGAAAGAATGCGCACGGAATCCGCCTCCTCTACCTTGCCGGCGATTCGCGCGGTCACCGAGTCGATCAGGCCGGAGCGAAGCGCCAGGCGGAAAAGCTCAGGGTCGCCCGAAAGTTCGGCGGACAGCACGCCCAGCATCCCGAGATCCCTCAGGATAGCGCCGAGATCCGGCGCTCCATCGCGCATCGGCAGAGCACGCACGCCTGCTCCCGGATTCGACGGGGAAGCCTGATAAAGAATGGTCTGTTCAGAAGGCCGCTCCTTGCCTTCGGGATCGATCACCACACGCCAGGCACCGTCTGCGGAGCGCTTGTCGCCCGCCCGGCAAATCAGGGCATCCGCGCGCAAAGGCTTGGACCCTTTCCCGAACTTCAAATCATATTTGCCATCGGACTCGCTTGCGATCTCCACTTGCGCCCGCAGAACGGCCAGGCCCTTCTGCAGCCATTTTGCGTAATTGTCGAGAAGATGCTGGCAGTGCCGCGCCTCTTCCCCGTCGGCGAGCACCACCTCGATCCCGATCTGCTCCAGAGTTTTGCTGCCCTCGCCCCGGTAACGCTGGGCCGGATCGAAGGTGCCGATCACCACGCGCTTCACGCCCAGGCGCCGCACGCTTTCCGTCACCGGAGGCAGGCGGTCGAAGCCGGCTTTCGGCTCGAGCGTGAGGTAGAGCGTGGCGTTCGTGGGGGCACCCGCAGAAAGATTGGCGAGGAGCTTTTTCACTGCGTCTTCGGAATCCCCTGGAGAAAAGGCGGCGGAAGCCACCGTTTTACCCGACTCCGCCACCAGGGCCGCCCAGGCGGGCTCGGGGCGTGAGCCGAGCTTATGGGGCGGGCGCGCCGCCGCTTCCGCTTTGCGACAGGCCTCGAGCAGAAAGGGGCGGTCACTGTCGAGAAAGGCACTCATGAAACATCAGGCCGGCTCGGTGGCGAGCTCGACCATCTCCTTCTCAATGTGATTTGCCTGCGGCACGCTCACATCTTCCAGCGTGGGGCAGATGCCGACGCCGGGAATCTGTTTTCCTCCCAGCATCCGCGGCCGCACTTTAAGGGAATAGAAAAGCTCGTCGCAGGTGCGGCGAAGCAGATGTTCGCCGAAGTTGGCGATCTCGGTGTCTTCGTTCACAAAGATCACGCGACCCGTTTTTTCCACCGAAGCTTTGATCGCCTCCCAGTCATAGGGATAAATGGTACGGAGATCGAATACGTCGTAGCTGATGCCCTGCTCGGCCTGCAGCCGTCGGGCGATCTCCTCGACGATTGGCATCTGGCGACCGTAAGAGACAACGGTGGCGGTGGAGCCTTCCTGCACGTGCTTGGCTTTGCCAATCTCGACGGTATAGTGCTGGAGCTTGGGCCAGCGCGGCTTCCACTCCTTGATCGCCTTGGGGTCCACGGGCTGGTCGATCATAGCCCGCAGCTCTTTATCGCTCTCGGGTTCGCCGGGAATACGCTCAGTTCCGCGCGCGCGCATGAGCGCCTTCGGAATCAAATACATCACGGGATTGGGGTCCTCGATCGCAGACAACATCAAGCCGTAGGCGTCGAGCGGGGTGGACGGCATCACCACTTTCCAGCCGGGGATGCGCGCGGCCCATGCGTCGAAGGAATGGGAATGGTAGATCGACCCGTGGATACCGGAGCCCACGGGAGTCATGATCACGATCGGAACGTTGAACTCTCCGTTCGACGTCCACGATGCGTTACCAGCCAGCTTAAGCAGATCGATGGTGTTGAAGATGTAGTCACAGAACTGTACTTCGGCCACGCAACGTTTTCCGGCGAGCCCGATGCCGGTGGCCATGCCCACGATGCCGCGCTCGTCGAGAGGCGAGTTCCACGCGGTGGTCAGGCCCTGGGTCACGGTGAAAGCTCCGCCAAGAGGAGGGCCCACGTCTTCGCCGAAGATATCCGTGACGCGCAGATGCTCCTCGCCGTAGCGGAGAGCCATTCGGATTGCTTGTGCCATCGATGCCATGGTTCAGCTCCTAAATCCTAGTGGTGGGCGGGAGGCGGCGGATCGAGAGTGAAGTCGATGCCAATCTGGCGTGCGAATTCATCTTTGCCTTTGTCGCCGTCCTTTTCAGCCCATACGTGGTCGTAAATCGTGGTCGGATCCGGGAAGGGCTCCTGCTGCACCTGCTTGTAGGCCTCCGTGATCTTCGTCGTCATCTTTTCGTGCACGGCTTTCATCTCGTCCTTGGCCATCACCTTCTGCTTGGCCAGCTTTTCCTCGAATACGTCCAGGCAATCTTCCTCGTTCCATCGCGGAGCACCTGAAGCAGAGGAGTGACCGTACAAGCGGCTCACGCGGGCCTCGAGCAGATAGGGTTTACGCTCGGTGCGCACGTAGTCCATCGCTTCCTCGAGAGCTTCCCAGCTTTCCCAGACGTCGTTGCCGTTGATCACATTTGTCTTGATGCCGAAAGCTTTCCCGCGGTCGGCCACATGTTTCTCACCATGCTGTCCGGCCCATGGAGTGGAAATCCCGTATTCGTTATTGGTTACGATCATCAGAAGCGGCAGGGTTCCGGCGGGACGGCTCGACCATACCAGGGCCGAAGCGAAATCGCCCTCGGCGGTGCCGGCATCGCCTCCGGTCACGATGGTGATGCCTTTGCAGCCTTTTTCCCTCTGTGCGTGCGCGGTGCCGATCGACTGCAGGTACTGTGCTTCGATCACGGAAAATACAGGAACCACGTTCCACTTTTTGATGGCGTAGTGGTTCACGAAATTGCGCCCGCCCGAATATGGATCCGTGGATACGGCCCGCATCTGGCGGATCGTATCGATGCTTTTTCCGCCCATCGCGAGGATGGTGGGCGAGCCGCGGTAATGGGAGTGTAAAAAATCGTACTGAATGCCTTCGCCCTTGCGCATCAGCATTCCGAGGGGAACGGCGAAGGCCTCCTCGCCGGGGCCACCAATCCAGAAATAGCCTTCCCCCGCTTTGTTCATGCGGATCAGGCGCTCCTCGAGCACCCGGGCTTCGACCATCAAGGAGTGGATCTCTCGCAGCTTCTCGTTCGTCAGCTTTTTGGAAGCCATTCTTTGCTTTTTCCCCTTCACCAGAGACTCATGGATTCATTGCTCTATAAGCCAAATAAAACCACCAAAAGCCACAATTCTCGAACATCCATTTTTAGTCTAGTTCTACTGGATTACACTATTTTTTTTAGTGGTGTAACCTAAAAGGCAGAGGGACCTTTATGCGACGCATAATCATACCTGGGAGCCGTCTGGAAAGAATGGTGGGAATTCCCGCAGCGTCGTGGGCGGTGAATGGATCCAGCTTGGAAAAATCCATGCGCGTTTTCGCGGACTGGGGCGTTCCCGTGGCAGTTGCCGACCAAGTGCGGAGCGTCCACCGCTATTTCGCTGGAGTCGACGAAGCACGTGCCCGCGCCGTCGACGCTTTTGCCCGTGACCCGCTGGTAGGAACTCTCTGGTGCGCGCGCGGGGGATCAGGGAGCGTGCGCCTCTTGCCGCTTCTGGACAAATGGAATACCGCCGAAGCACTCAAGCGCGATCCCAAGCTCCTCATCGGATATTCCGACGTGACAGGCCTCCACCTCTATCTTCATCAGAAACTCGGCCTGCCCTCACTCCACGCGCAGATGCCCGCCACCGAAACCTTCGGCAAGCTCAAGCCGCGCGTGAGCACGCTTTTGAAAAAAATTCTGGCAGGTGAACTCACGCTTGGAAAAAAATCCTATACGAACACCTGGAACACCAAAGCCCTGCTACCCGTCCGCCGCGATACCGAAGGCGTGATCATGGGCGGAAATCTTTCAGTACTCATGAGCCTGATTGGAACTCCCTGGCAACCCAACCTGCGCGGTGCGCTTCTGTTTTTAGAAGACTGCGCGGAACGCCCCTACCGCGTGGACCGCATGCTCACCCAGCTCGATCAGGCCGGCATGCTAAAAGGCGTCCGCGGGGTACTGCTCGGGGATTTCAAGGCCGACGTGGAATACAAAAGCGCGAAAGAGAAAACTTTCTGGAAAGAAATTTTCCGCGAACGTTTCGCGCCCCTGAAGATTCCCGTGCTCGACCGCCTGCCCGTCGGGCACGGCAAAGACAATGATCCGCTGCCGCTTGGAGTAAGAGCGGCGATCACGAAGACCGGGAAGCTGCTGCTTCTTGAACAACCCGTAAAAGCACGAAGATAAAAAAGCAGTCATGGATCCGTTCGGAAATCTATTCGGTTTGATGGGACCTACTACTTAGAAATCAGGGGCACGAAGGCGCACCCTCGTAGATCGGGCGATTCTGGTACTTAGCCTCGCACTTGGGCACGGTATTGATCTTCACGATACAGGCCTGGTCTTCACGGCCTTTGGCCCAGGCTTCCATCAGCTGGAGCGAAGTCATATTCGGGTTCGCCTTGAGCTGGAGGGCGCAGAATTTGTCGTACTGGTTCACCTTTTGTTCGATATGGCGTCCGTAGATCACGCCTCCGGTGGCAATCACACCGGGCAAGGTTCCCGTCATGCCGACGAAGGTGGCTAGCAGCTCGGGACCCTGAACCTTCCGGCCCATCGCGTAGTCATAAACGAAGGTGCTAACGCCGCCTCCGAGCTTGCCTAAAACAGATCCGATGTACGGCTGCAGGTACTTCACCGAAAGCTGCTGGATCCCGAGCTTCACTGCGGGGTCGGCGGCAGGGTTGACCAGGCTTTCCTGACCGGCGGCATTCTGGGCGGCTATGTCCTCCGCCTGCGACTTGGGGTCCTTGGGCGCTTCCGTCTTGGTCGGATCCTCTGCCGGCTTATTGCCTTGAGAGGTGATGTCGCCGAGGTTCAAAGAACTCGTGGAGGCTTGGTCGCCATTGGTCCGGGCTACCGTCATCGCCTGCTTCATCTTCATCATGTTCGCGCGGGTGGCCGGCCACATCTGGTTATAGGTTTTCTGTGCGTCGCCCTGGCTGAGGCGCGCCAGGCTGACCTGCAGATAACCGGGCAGCTGGGTCTTGATCAGCTGCACGGCGCATTGGGTCTCGTTCAATTCGTTCGTGCCGCCCTTGCCGTTGATCGGGCCGAGTTTTTTGATGTAGGTCACATAGGCTTGATCGAATTTGGGCGCGACTCCAATGAGCTTCTGTAAATATTCTTTATTTAAATCGGCGAACTGCCCGCTCAGGCCGCCCACGATCTTGGTGGACTGGCTCGCCTTCCCGATTTCCTGGGCTCCCGCCTCGGCGGCCGCTTTGCTCCGGAAGAATTCCGCGTCTTTCTCGTAGGAGCAGAAAATATTCTGCAGACGGTGGGCGAGTTCGTAATAAACCTGACATTGCTTCTGCGCGTCCGGGATTTCTTTCACTGTTTTGAAGAGCGGCACAGCTTCGAAGTGGGCGCAGTGCTTTTTCGCCAGTTCCGCCGCAGGCCCGAAGGTGCAGCCGTTGTTGTCGTCGATGTTCGCGGCGAAGGCTCCCGAAGCGAGGAAAATAGAGAGAAGAATCAGGGATTTCGGGGTCGGGGTGGTCATACTGATTTTTCGCCGTTTCGGGATGAAAACTTAAGACCCCATACACGGAAAAAGATCAATAAATCCAATTATTTTGGATTCATTCCGCCTTCCAAAGACGGTAAATGTATTCCTCGGTGCTGCTCCATTCGCTCCGGCTGCCACTCCCCTTCGTATCCACGCGGAATACACGGAGGATCAAGGCCGGCCGCTCCTGCTCTTTCACCGAAGCCGGGCCGCGCCCATCGCCGGAAAACTGTTTCGTAGCCTTGTCTTGCCAGGCAAAGCGCAGAAATTCCACGTTGAACTCCTGCTCCGAGTTCGCCGACGCAAGAGCCCGCCCGTCGGTGGCCACGGCCTTGTCGGAGAAACTTACCGTCGGCAGATCGAGGCGGTTCTTGCCCATCACGCGCCCGAAGCGGCGGAAGTGGCAAAGCTCTTTCCCGTTCATTTTTTCGAAGCTCACACGGCCGTAGGCCACTTTTCCGTCCTCGACGGGAACGAAGGCCTCATACTCTTTTCCCTGGCTGGCGCTTTCCCAAAACAAGCCGTTGAGCACCACGGACTCCGCGGGAAGCGAGGTGCAGCTGCCGCCATGGGCTTGCATGAAGGCGTCGCCCTTCACGAAATTCAGCTCGGCGCGCTTGTCGGTCTTGGCTTTCTTGGCCACGCCCACTAGGTTGCGCATATTCTCGACGGAGCCCCTCCATCTGCCCACGAGGCTGGTCCAGGTGAAATCCTTCCACTCCTGCTCCTCGACGGTGCAGGAATGACAGTCCGGTTTCATCAGCGAATTGGGGCTGCAGGCCGTGGTAAGTGGGGCGAGCAGAAACAGGGTTAGAGCCAAACACTTTCTTCCGT
>DATBTF010000109.1:0-5593 GCA_036559405.1 Bdellovibrionota bacterium | reverse complement strand
CTATCGGCGCGCCGCGGAAATAGGGGCGATAGACATCCTTCCACGCAAAAATCCCCAGGAAGAGAAAAACGCCTACCGCAAATTCAAAGGGAGTCCGTGCTGTCCTTTCAGGTCCAACAATCTTTAACGCGGAAAGCTTTTCTCCAACGAAAGGGATTGTCGCCGCCAGCCCCAAAAAAAGCAGCTCGAAGTAACGCGGCGCGGGCTTGAGCATCATCATCCCGAGAAAGAAAAAAGACGAAAAGAGCCAGGTCTTCAAGGCGGGTGGAAAAGCTTCAATGGGCCATATGAAAATGCACAGATAAAGAAGAGCGCTCGTCAGGACGAGCAACCCGTCCTTACCTTCAGCAATCACCCCGCGACTGATGGCGAGGCTCCAGCTGCCTTCAGAAAAAAAGATGCCATTTAGAAAAAAAACGGCCGCTCCCACGAGCAAAGCGCGCTTCCACCAAACCGACTTCCAGATCGTCCACTTGTCGCCCTTGCAGAGCAGTAGACCGACGATCGCTACGGAGGAAAGAACCAAGGCCGCCGCCTTCCCCCGCTCCGGAATCAGCAGCATCACATGCAGAAAAAAGAGCGCCATGGCTCCGAAATAGACCATCGCCCCGGCCACTGCCCGCTGCCCCAGATTCACGGCCTCGAGCAGCACCATCGCCACCAGCCCCAGCATCACGCCGTAGAACAGAATATGCGCCGTGGTGCCCAACAAAGCCGCGAACACCGCGACGCCCACTTTTTTACGACTGATCGCCCAGCACAGCAGGCCGAAGGCAAATACATGGAAGCCCGTAAGCTCGATCGCGAAGCGATGGTTTAAAGGAAGCGCGGGAACTGCGGCAATCATAAAGAGAAAGGCGGTTCGATATCCTCTCGGCAGCGCTAGTGCCAGAAAACCAATGCCCCCCAAGCTCAGAAACACCTGCGACGCCCGAAACACAAACACACTCGGCCCGAGCAGCTTCATCCACAGCGCAGCCCAGTAGTGCGCCCAAGGGGCCGTATAGGGGCTCATCGCCGTCAGGGGCCAGAAGCCGGGCTCATTCGCAATTCTCCAGGCGTAGTTCATCGCCCAGGCCTCGTCGTAATGCAGGCCCGGCACCGATCCTAGTTTGTAGAAATGCAGAAAAAGAAGAAGAAGCGCGCCGAATGCCAAGGCGCAGGATTTATACGCTTGCTTCACGTTCCAGTACTTTTCTGTAGGGAGCTAAAGAGTAATTCGGATGCACTCCGAGGCGGTTCTGGATTTCGGCGTCTGCGACATTCGCCTTCAGCCACTCCACCACCGCATAGTGACGCAAAGTTTTGGGCTTGAGCGCGCGGAAGCCGGTGTTCTTGGCCAAGCGGCGGAAGAAGAGCTCCACTCCCCTAGGGGTCATTTTGTCGGAGGTGATGCCATGCCGGTTGAAGCCGGGGAACATATGCTTTCCGGAACTCTTCTGGCGCCACTCCTTTAAACGGCTTTCCACAGTGGCTGAGACCTTCAGCTTGCGGGGTTTCCGTCCGCTTTCTATGGCTAGGGAATTGCTTTCCCACTGTTCCCAGCGCAGTCCGCAAAGTTCAGCGAGCGTCATTCCTGTTTCTGCCAGTAGAGCCACCACGAGCCAGTTGCGCAGGCCTGTGATCGTTTTCAGCTCTACGCTTTCCTTTACCTGGCCAAACTCCTTCGCATTGGGTATCCACGGCAGGCGCTCCAAACGCTCGGGGGCCTTCACATACAAAATGTTGGAAGGTGCCAGCTTTTTACGACTCACTGCATATTTTACCAGAGCCTTCGCACTCAGGATCTTCCTTCGGCGGGTATTCGTTTTCAGTCCCTGCTTCTCGAGCCAGGCTTGATACGCATCGAAGTCTCGCGGCTGCAGCCGATAAAATTCCCTCTTCGTGGCTCTCAGGAATTTCTCAAAGAGATCCAGGTCACCCTTATAGGAGGAAATCGTGGAGAGCGATTTCCCGCGCCCCGTGAGGAATCCCATATAGCCTTTCACCAAACGGGCGAACTTTGGCTTTTCTTGGCTAGTCACCGCTTTCGACTTCATGCGTTCCTTCGAGTCAGGCATCGGCAAGTTCTCCTACCATTCTAATTTGACAAGATTTTTTCTATGAAGCAAAACATTAGGGAGCTTTTTAATGCTCTTAAGGAGAAAACTACTCATGAACCAACGCGTATTTTCCAAAATCGCGCTCGGCATCTGCCTCTCGGCACTGGCGATCGTAAGCTGCACCAAGAAAGAAGAAGCCACTAAAACCGAAGGCGCTGCCACCTCGGCACCTGCCAGCGATAAAATCATTCTCGGTCACTTCGCTTCGCTCACCGGCGATACCGCCAGCTTCGGTGTCGGCACGAGGA
Source organism: Bdellovibrionota bacterium (assembly GCA_036559405.1). GTDB lineage: Bacteria > Bdellovibrionota > UBA1018 > CAIPTA01 > CAIPTA01 > JAKFYM01. Next base: position 3,243 of record DATBTF010000109.1, on the reverse strand, counting down.
AAGGCGTGGATCTGGCCATGAAGCTCCTCAATGCCGCGGGTGGGATCAACGGCAAGCAGGTGGAAGTGATCACCTACGACGACCAATCCAAGCCCGAAGAAGCCTCCACCATGATCACCAAGCTCATCACCCAGGACAATGTTCTGGCCGTGCTCGGCGAAGTGAGCTCCAAGCTCAGCATCGTAGCCGCAGATGTGGCCATGCGTTACAAAACGCCGATGGTGAGTTCAGCCTCCACGAATCCTGCCGTGACGCAGAAGGGGGACTATATCTTCCGAATCTGCTTCATCGATCCCTTCCAGGGCGAGGTGATGGCCAAGTTCGCCAAAGAGAACCTCAAAGCGAAAACGGCCGCCATCATTCGTGACGTGGCGCAAGACTACTCTGTAGGCCTCGCGGACTTCTTCAAGAAGGCCTTCGAAGCCAAGGGCGGCATCATTCTCACCGACACCAGCTACCAGACGAAGGACACTGATTTCAAAGCCCAGCTCACCGAGATCAAGGCGAAGAAGCCCGACGTGATCTTCGTACCGGGCTACTATAACGACGTAGCTCTCATTCTGAAGCAGGCCCGCGGCCTCGGCATCAAAACCGCGTTCATGGGTGGCGATGGCTGGGAGTCGGAAGACCTCGTGAAGGTGGCTGGCAAAGAGGCTTTGGAAGGTACGTATTACTCCAACCACTACGCTCCTGACACCAAAGACGGATCGGCCCAAAATTTCATCGCCGCCTATAAGAAGGAATACAATGGCGAGGTCCCGGATGGCATGGCCGCCCTCGGCTTCGACGCCTTTAACGTGGTGGTGGACGCAATCAAGCGCACCAAATCCACCACCCGCGACGAAGTGCGCTCTGCGCTAGCCGATACGAAGAACTATAAAGGCGTGACCGGCGAGATCACGATCGACAAAGACCGCAACGCCACGAAGAGCGCTGTAGTGCTGAAGTTCTCGAACGGCCAGCCCAAGTACTTCGCGACGGTAAACCCGTAGCTCCATAGGCGATCGAATCGCTAAAAAATTCCGGCGCCCTGTTGTGACCTGGATCAGAAACCAGGTACAATCCAGAGGCGCCGGATTTGTTTTTTGAGGAGTTTGCTGCGTTTGAGCGCCTTTATCCAGCACACGATCAATGGGGTTTCGCTGGGAGCCATCTACGCCCTCATCGCCCTGGGTTATACCCTCGTCTTCGGCATCCTCCAGTTCATCAACTTCGCGCACAGCGAAATCTTTATGCTGGGCGCCTATTCCGGATTTTATATCGGCAATGCCCTGAACGCCGGCGAAGGCCAGAAACAGGGGCTCGGTATTTTCATATTTGTGCTTCTGGCCAGCATGGCCACTACGGCCGTCATCGGCTTTCTGGTGGAGAAGCTGGCCTACCGCCCGCTGCGGAAGGCCCCGCGGATCAATGTGCTGATTACAGCCGTGGGCGTGTCTCTACTATTCCAGTTCGGCGCGCAGATGTTGTTCGGGCCCAACCCCCGCCCCTTCCCCGCACTCATTGACTTGAACACCTCCCTGCATTTTGGCGAGGTGCAGGTCGACCCGATCCAGATCGTGGTCTGCGTCGTGGCTTTCGCCCTGATGCTTGGCCTGGAGTTCATCCTGTTTCGCACAAAGGTCGGAAAGGCGATGCGAGCCGTTTCGCACGACCATAACGTGGCCTTACTCCTGGGGGTGAATGTCGACTTCATCATCAGCCTCACCTTCGTGATCGGCTCGGCTCTGGCGGGCGCCGGCGGAGTTCTGGTTGGCTTGGCGTATCCCAAGATCGAGCCTCTCATGGGCATGATGCCGGGGATGAAGTCGTTCGTCGCCGCCGTGCTGGGAGGAATCGGGAACGTGCGCGGCGCCGTCGTGGGTAGCCTGATCATGGGCCTTTCCGAGCAGTATATCGTGGTGTACGGCGTGCCGACTCTGAGAGATGCCTTGGCCTACGCCATTCTGATCGGCATTTTGATCTTCCGGCCCAAAGGGCTGTTCGGAAAAACCCTGGCGGAGAAGGTCTAGCGATGCAAAGGACCCTTCGCTCTTATACTTCCTCACTAATCGCCCTCGCCTTCTGCATGGTTCTGGCTTTTGCCTTCTACCCAAGCATCAATCCCTACTTTCAGTCGATCTTCCTGATCGCCATGATGAACATCATCCTGGCCACCTCACTCACACTGGTGAATGGTTTCACAGGCCAATTCTCGCTCGGACATGCCGGCTTCATGGCCGTTGGCGGATACTGTGCGGCCGCGCTCACTACTTTTGTGCTCCCCAAGCTCGGCTGGACAGGCCCGATGACTTCGGTATTTTTCCTCGTGGCACTTATCGGCGGAGGCCTGCTTTCCGCTGTGGGCGGCTATATCGTGGGATTACCCTCACTGCGACTCAAGGGAGACTACCTCGCGATCGTGACCTTGGGCTTCGGCGAAATCATCCGCGTGGTGCTGCTGAATATCGATTCGCTCGGAGGCGCCCGCGGGCTTTCCGGAATCCAGATCCTCACGGACCAGACCTGGCTAATCTTCGCTGCCCTTGCCTGTTCGCTATGCGCCTTCCGATTCCTGGGAACACCTACGGGGCGCGGAATGTTCGCCGTGCGCGAGGACGAAATCGCTGCGGAAGCCATGGGCGTGAATACTACACGAGTAAAAGTACGCGCGTTCGTGATCGGCGCTTTCTGGGCTGGCGTGGCGGGCGGTCTCTATGCCCACCAGTACGGCTACCTCTCGCCCACCAACTTCAACTTCATGAAAAGCTTCGACGCCGTGGTAATCATTGTGCTTGGGGGCCTCGGCTCCGTGAGCGGCGCCATTCTCGCGGCGATTGGCTTGTCACTGCTGCCGGAACTGCTTCGTCCCCTGCAGCAACTTACGGGTTACGACTTCCGGATGATTTTCTATTCGCTCATCCTGATCCTTTTCATGGTGTTCAAGCCGAATGGTCTGCTCGGCCGGCATGAGCTTTCCTACTACTTCCGAAAGTGGGGGCTCTGGAAATGAGCCGGAATGTGGTGCTGGAACTCAAGAACGTCTCGGTCCATTTCGGCGGCATCAAGGCTGTGCAGGAACTTTCCTTGCAGCTATTCGAGGGCGAGATCCTCGCGCTCATCGGCCCCAATGGCGCCGGCAAAACAACCGCTTTTAACGTGATCACGGGCGTATACGGCGCCACCTTTGGAGAAGCCTTAGCCTTCGGAAAAAATCTCAAAGGCCGCCAAGTGCATCAGGTTACGGAGCTTGGCCTAGCTCGC
>DATBTF010000108.1:0-9555 GCA_036559405.1 Bdellovibrionota bacterium | reverse complement strand
GATGCGGCCGCCCTTATTGGTCTTGGGGTCCACGAGCAGAACGTTTGAGGCATGGATAGCGGCTTCTTTCTCGACGATACCGCCTTGGGGGCTTTTCTGGCTCGGCTTGGTATGCCGTTTTACACGGTTCACGCCTTCCACGAGCACGCGGTTTTTCGCCGTGATCAGCTGGATGATCTTGCCTTGCTTGCCTTTGTCTTTGCCGGCGATCACTTCCACCATGTCGCCTTTTCTCATCTTGAATTTCATAGCTCTATACTTCCTGAATTAACGCTTCTCTTTATGAGCGGTGTGCTTGCGGCAAGCGCGGCAGAATTTATTCTTCTCGAGCTTGTCCGGGGTGCGGGTTTTGTTTTTGGTGGTGCCGTAGTTGAAACGTCCACAGGCATCGCAAACGAGTTGGATGATGGTTCTCATTAGAAGGCTCCGTTAGGCAGAAGCGCCAGCTGGCGGGCACGCTTCACGGCGGCGGCGCAAGCGCGTTGTTGTTTAGCGTTCAGGCGCGAAACGCGGGCCGCAACGATCTTCCCTCCGGGGGAAGTGAACTGCGACAGCATTTCCACGTCTTTGTAGTCGAACACCATGTCCTTCGAAGGACGCGGGCGACGCTTGAAAAAACCTTGTTCAGCCAAAGGAACCTCCTGCAAACGATGAATCCGAAGAACCCCCAGCACCTTCGTAGGCACCTTGGATAAAAGAGGGATCGGTGACGAAACTTATGCCCTGCTTTCCTTCCAAAATCAATGAGTTCTGCAGCTCGAGTCAAACCTCTAGAGGAGTGCTATAAGGGCCAGTGGAATCGCTCGCGTCTCTCCCCTCTTCTCTCTCCGTTTCCGGGGCTAAGGTTTCCTTTGACGTTCCTAGTCAAAGTGCATGAATTCTTTCAAGAAAGTGGTCCTCGTAGGCCTCAAAATGTGCGATAAATAAGCTACGGATTGCTGACAAAAAGGCTAGGACGCATTTCTGTTTTGGAAGCGGCCAAAGAAAGGAAATTGCCTTGGAGAAGTTCACCTACTTGAGCGCCCAGAACGTTGGCTATATCGAGGAGCTCTTCCAGACTTTTTTGCAGAATCCCTCGTCCGTGGACCCCGACTGGCGGATGTTCTTTGAGGGAATCGAGTTCGCCAAAAAGATCGGTGGCGTGGGTCAAGCTCTGGGTGCCAAGGAGCTCAAAGTCTACGACCTGATTCGGGCCTATCGCTCATTTGGGCATATGAAGGCCACCTTGGATCCTTTGGGCCTGCAGCAAAGGACCTTTCCCGAGCTCGATATCCGGGCCCATGGCTTGGACGAAAAAGACCTCGCCAGCACCTTCGAAATCGGCGCCGCGATCGGCCTTAAGGGTGCCAAGCTTTCTGAAATCATCGCCCAGCTGGAGCGTATCTATTGCGGCACGCTCACCGTGGACTTCGCGGACTGCTATCCCGACGTGCAGAAGTGGCTGCTCAAAGAATACGAGCAGACCCGCTGGCAGCCCACGCAGGAAGACAAATTGGAAAGCTTGAAGAGTTTGACGAAAGCGGAGGCGCTCGAGCGCTTCATCCACACCCGCTTCGTGGGCGCGAAACGGTTTTCCATCGAGGGCGGCGATGCCCTGCTTCCGATGATGGAGCACCTACTGCGACGGGGTGCCGACGAAGACGTGGCCGAGATCGTGATCGGCATGGCCCACCGGGGCCGCGTGAACATGCTCGCCACCTACTGCGGCAAGCCGCTCGATCTCATCTTTTCCGAGTTCGAAGGCGCCTTCAACCCGAACCAGGGCTATGTGGCCGATGGCGATGTAAAGTACCATATGGGCTTCTCGTCCGACCGCGACGTGGGCGGCAAGAAGATGCACTTGTCGATGGCCTTCAACCCGAGCCATCTGGAATGCGTGAACCCGGTTGTCTGCGGAATGACCCGCGCGAAGCAGAGAATCCGCAAAGACAACAAAGAACGCAAACGCGTGCTGCCCGTGCTCATTCATGGTGACGCTGCCTTCATCGGCCAGGGCGTGGTGCCCGAGACCCTCCAGCTCTCGCAGCTAGAGGGTTATACTGTGGGCGGAACCATCCATCTGGTGGTGAACAATCAGGTGGGATTCACTACCAATCCCGAGTATTCCCGCTCCTCCACCTACTGCACCGACGTGGCGAAGGCTCTGCACATTCCGGTCTTTCATGTGAATGGCGACGATGTGAATGCCTGTTTGAACGCGATGGACCTCGCCTACCGCTTCCGACAGACCTTTCGCCAGGATGCGGTGATCGACATCGTCTGCTACCGCCGCTACGGCCACAACGAGGGCGACGAACCCGGTTATACCCAGCCGGTGATGTACAACATCATCAAAGCCCACAGCACTTTGCGGGAGATCTATGCCAAGCAGCTCGCCTCCGAAGGCGTGGTTTCGGAAGAGCAGTCCAAGGCGGATTTTGAAGCCGAGATGAACCGCATGCAGGAGATGCTGGAAAGGGCGAGGAAGGAATCCGTGACTCCCAAGTTCTTCACTCTCGAGGGCGTGTGGAAAGGCTTGCGACGCCCATCCCCTCAGGATTTCTGGGTGAAGGTGGAGACAGGTGCGGACGAGAAAGTTCTCCAATCCGTGGGCAAGGTGCTTACTTCCTGGCCGCAAGGTTTCACTCCGCACCCGAAGCTGCAGAAGCTCCTCGAGGGCCGCAGGAAGATGATGGAAACCCGCGAGGTGGACTGGGGCATGGCCGAGCTCCTGGCCTACGGCGCACTCGTGACAGAAGGAACCCCGGTACGCATTTCCGGTCAGGATGCCGGGCGCGGAACTTTCACCCACCGGCATAGCATCTTCCACGACGTCAACGACGGTACCCGCTACTCCCCTTTGAACACGATTCAGCCCGACGTGGCAGACTTCGCCGTGCACGATTCCAGCCTCTCCGAATTTGGCGTGCTGGGTTTCGAATACGGGAATTCGATCACGGATCCGCGGGCGCTCACCATTTGGGAGGCCCAGTTCGGCGACTTCGCCAATGGAGCCCAGGTGATCATCGACCAGTTCATCGCCTCTGCGGAATCGAAGTGGCAGCGGATGGCGGGGCTCGTACTGCTCCTGCCCCACGGTTACGAAGGCCAGGGCCCCGAACACTCCAGCGCCCGGCTCGAAAGGTTCCTGCAGCTTTGCGCCCAGGAGAATATGCAGGTGATCTACCCGACCACTCCCGCCCAGATCTACCATGCGATGCGCCGGCAGATGAAACGTGACTGGCGCAAGCCACTGATCATCATGTCGCCTAAATCGCTTCTGCGGCATCCGCGGGTGATCTCGAACCTTGATGACCTGGCAAAGGGCTCGTTCAGGGAGCTGATCACCGACGCGGCGGTGGGCAAGGACGGCGACAAGGTGAAGAAAGCCATTCTCTGCTCGGGCAAGATCTACTACGAGCTGCTCGATGAGAAAGAGAAGAACCACAACGACGGGTCCACGGCGATCCTGCGGGTGGAGCAGTTCTATCCCTTCCCCGGCGAGCAGATCGCACGCGAGCTGAAGAACTTTCCGAGCCTCAAGCACCTGATCTGGGCCCAGGAAGAGCCCAAAAATATGGGCGGCTACTCGTTCGTGGCTCCGCGGCTGCAGGAGGCGCTAGCCGAACTCAAGGGAGTGTCTTTCCGGTATCTCGGACGCACGGAGCGTTCGAGCCCGGCAATCGGCTCTCCCAAGGTGCACCAGCAAGAGCAAACCGAAATCATCAAAGGATGTTTCAAATGAAGGTAGACATCAAAGTTCCCGCCGTGGGCGAAAGCATCACCGAAGCGACGATCGCTTCCTGGCTGAAAAAAGACGGCGACCAGGTAAAAAAGAACGATGTGCTGCTGAGCCTTGAAACCGACAAGGCCACGGTGGAGATGGTGGCCGAGAACGATGGCAAGCTTTCCGTGGGCGTGAAGGCCGGCACGGTCGTGAAGATCGGCGCCACCGTGGGCAGCATTGATACGGCAGCCGTGGGCGCTACGGCTTCTGCGGCTCCCGCGAAAGCGGCGGCGCCTTCCATGTCCGCTCCTCCTGTTTCCGCGGCACCTGCCTCTTCTGGCGCTTCAAAGGCCGGAGTGAATGAGGTATTGAGCCCGGCCGTTCGCCGCGTGGTGGATGAGCGCGGGCTCGATCCAGCATCCATGCGTGGCACTGGCAAAGATGGGCGCATTACCAAATACGATGCGGAAACGGCTCCCGCGATTTCCACGGGCGGAGGCATGAGCATGCCGGCCCCCGCGCGTTCCCCTGTTTCCGCGCCCTCTTCGGGAGCCCAAGGAGGCATCCGCCGTGTGCCGATGACCACCATTAGAAAGAGAATTGCCCAGCGCCTTGTCGAGGCCCAGCATAACGCCGCCATTCTCACCACCTTCAATGAGTGCGATATGAGCGCCGTGATGAATTTGCGCGAGCGTTATAAGGAAAAGTTCAAGGAAAAGTATGGCGTAGGCCTGGGCTTCATGGGTTTCTTCGTGAAGGCCTGCATTTACGCCCTGAAAGAGATCCCCGCTGTGAATGCGTTCGTCGATGGCGAAGAGATGGTTTTTCACGACTACTACAATGTCGGCGTGGCCGTGGGCACGGAGAAGGGCCTCATCGTGCCCGTGATCCGCAATGCGGAGGACCTTTCCCTGGCCGGCATCGAGCTGGCCATCAAGGAGTTTGCGATCAAGGCCAAGGAAAACAAAATCTCGCCGAACGATCTTTCCGGCGGCACCTTCACGATTTCGAACGGCGGCACCTACGGCTCGCTCATGAGCACGCCCATTCTCAATCCGCCGCAAAGCGGTATCCTCGGCATGCACAAGATCGAGGACCGTCCTGTGGTCGTGAGCAAGGAAGTTGTGGTGCGTCCGATGATGTACCTCGCGCTCTCTTATGACCATCGGATCATCGACGGTAAAGAGGCCGTGACCTTCCTGGTGAAGGTGAAAGAGGCGATCGAGGATCCGCAACGCCTGATCCTGGAGATCTGAGGAGCGTATGGCGGAAACTTTCGACCTCGTGATCATCGGTGCGGGCCCCGGCGGATACGTGGGCGCGGTTAAGGCCGCCCAGCTGGGATTGAAAACGGCCATCGTGGAGAAGGACTCCACCCTTGGTGGCACCTGCCTCAACGTTGGCTGCATTCCTTCGAAGGCGCTTCTGGATTCTTCCGAGCATTTTTCTCTCGCCCAGCATGATTTCGCCGACCACGGGATCGAAGTGCCCACGGTGAAGCTCGATCTCGCCAAGATGATGGGGCGTAAAGAGAAAATTGTGAAAGACCTCACCAAGGGCGTGGCCTATTTGATGCGTAAGCATAAGGTCACGGTCTTCGAGGGCTTGGGGACCATTAAAGGCCCGAATGCTGTTTCGGTGAAGAATAAGGACGGGCAGGTCACCGAAGTGCAGACAAAAAATATCTGCATCGCCACGGGATCCGTCCCGAATTCCCTCCCCTCTCTGCAGTTCGACGGGAAAAACATCATTTCTTCCACCGAGGCCCTGAGCTTGCCCAAGGTTCCCGAGCATTTGATTATTGTCGGCGGAGGCGTGATCGGCCTTGAACTTGGCTCCGTATGGCGGCGTCTGGGTTCCAAGGTTACAGTGATCGAATTCACCGACCGCATCTGCGGCGGCATGGATGGCCAAGCCAGCGATACGCTGAAGCGGATTCTCGAGAAGCAAGGCTTCACCTTCCTGATGGGAGCAAAGGTCACCGGCGCGCGCATCACGGGAAAGAGCGTGACCGTGTCCATGGAGAGCCGCGACGGCCAGAAGATGGGCGACGTGAACGGAGATGTGGTGCTGGTAGCCACAGGACGTCGTGCGTATACCGACGGGCTCGGACTCGAGGCTCTGGGCATCGAGCGCGATAAGGCCGGGCGCGTGGTGGTCGATGAGCATCTGCGGGTGCCGAAGTTTCCCAGCATCTATGCAATTGGCGACGCCATCGCTGGTCCCATGTTGGCCCACAAGGCGGAAGAAGAGGGAGTGGCCGTTGCGGAAACGATCGCCGGCAAGCATGGGCATGTGAACTACCTCACCGTGCCGGGCATCGTCTATACGTGGCCGGAGGTGGCGAGCGTGGGCTATACCGAGGAGCAGCTCAAGGAAAAGGGCGTGGAGTACAAGGCGGGTAAATTTCCCTTCACTCCCAATGGGCGCGCTAAGGCAATGGGATTTACCGACGGCTTCGTGAAGATCCTGGCTGACAAAAAAACCGACCGCGTGCTGGGCTGCCATATCGTGGGCCCACGCGCCTCCGATATGATTGCCGAGGCCGTGATGGCGATGGAGTTCGGCGGCAGCGCTGAAGACATCGCCCGCGCCTTCCACGCCCACCCCACGCTTTCGGAAGTGATGCGCGAAGCGGCCTTGGCCGTGGATAATCTTTCGCGGCAGATGTAATGAGCGAGCCGGGAAAGAACATCACTTTCCTTTTCGAGGCGCTCCCTTCTCCACCTCGTCACTGGCTTTTCTACCTGTGGAATTTTTGGCCACCTTTTCTGGGAGCGGGAGTCCGAATTACGAATGTAGCGGCCGATCTCTCTTCTGTGGAGTTGCGCCTGAAGCTGCGCTGGTGGAACCGTAACTATATTGGCACCATGTTCGGTGGCTCGATCTACTCGATGTGTGATCCCATTCATATGGTGATTCTGATAGAGCAGCTGGGGCCGGGTTATATCGTGCGGGATAAGGGCGCGGAAATCCGGTTTCTCAAAAAGTGCACGACCTCGGCGACCGCCCGCTTCGAGATCGGCAGTAAGGCCGTGGCCGAGATCTGGAACTGCCCGGACGAGGTGCAGGAGCGGAAGTTCACCGTGCAGGTGAAGGATGAGGTTGGCGATGTGATCGCCGAGGTCACCAAAGTGCTGCATATCCGTAGAAAATCCACTACTTCGGCCTAGTTGTTTTCTTTACAGTCGTCAGAATCCTTACAGAGGAAGCGGCCTGGAAGATTTGGTATAAAGCGCTCATGAAATTTCTTCTGAGCTTGCTTAGCTTCAGTCTTTTTTCTTTATTCGCGTCGGCGGCTACCAAGAACGTTCTCGTTACTGGCTACTGGCCGCCCACGAACGAGATGCTCCGTGAGCTGAGCCCTAAAGAAGGGGCCAACTGGAAGGGCAAGAACTGGCGTGGAATGGGCTACGACGTCTACGCGTATTTCCCGGAAAATACCGGGCAGGATGGGATTGGCGTGGGCGACTTCCGCGTAGACTTCGCTTCGGTCTACAATGATTTCATGAAATATACCGGCGAGCTTAAGCCGGTGGCGATTTTGTCTTTTGGCCGGGGAACAGGGCCCTGGGAGCTGGAGCGGTCTTTTCCCGCCCACTTCACGGAGATGTTTCGTTCGGGAAAAATCCCGAGCCTGGTGGGAACGCAGGTCCTTTACCCCATTCCGCCTTCATTGGGTTTGGCCCACGACCGCTGGTCTTCGCTCCCTCTGGAGAAAATGCGCGTGGCGGTGGGATCCTTGGGTGACCGCGGCCTTTCTCCCAGGATCGACTATACCGGAGGCGCCGGGGATTTTCTTTGCGGCTTCCTGGGCTACCTGGAGACCTGGTATCACGACCAGCACGACGATCTCGCGGACCCGGCTTACAACCAGGCGGCTGGATTCATCCATGTGAATGGCGACCTTCCCAAAGCCAAAGCCTCCATGGAGGCTTCGCTCGAGGCGCTGCTTACCTCGCTGGCCGGGAACTTAGCGCGAAATAGCGCAGCAGCAGCAGCGAAGTGAATACAGGTACAAGAAAGCCCAGATAGTGCGCCTGCAGGTAGAGGTAGGCCGAGGTAGTGGAGCCCAGCACAAAAGCTACGATGATTCCAGCCCGGGAAAACGTAGCCAGGCGTTCATGCCGGAGCCGGTGGACATCCTGGCGGCGCTCGCCGAAAAAAGTGCGCACCAGCCCGACGCCAAGGTCTGTGGTAACTCCCGTCAAATGTGTCGTGCGCACGACCACTCCGGCGCTATTTGTGATCATGGCGTTCTGCAGGCCGCTGGCCAGGCAAAGCAGCACGAGAAAGAGATAGTCTTGCCGGAAGACGACTTCTCCGCCCGACGGCCCGAAAAGGCCAAACTCTCCCAGTAGCATGGCCAGAGCGATGCAGAAGAAGATCAGCAGGCTTGGCACTTTGTAGTTCGCTGGTCGTCCCTGGGAAAGGCGGAGGTCCACAAAATAGGACGTGACCATGGCGCCGAAGAGAAAAAATACCGGCACGCTGAGCATGCCTAACGCCACGCCCTCGTGATGGTTGGCCAGTTCAAAGCCGAAGTGCGTGGCGAAGCCGGTAGTGTGGGTCACGAAACGGTTCGCTGCGATGAAGCCGCCCGCGTTCACCGCACCTGCCTGAAAGGCCAAGAGAAACCATACAAAGATGTTCTTCCGGTTTAGATCTATGAATTCGTTCGGCAAGGTTCCCTACTTCGGCTTGTCCACCACGGCCAGTGTGCAGCGGGAGACGCACACCAGCTTCCCATCGGCATTCTTGATCTCGATGGCCCAGACCTGGGTCTTGCGGCCAATATGGATGGGCATCGCCTCGCCCTGCACCTTTCCCGCTCCTGACTTCACGCCGCGGATGTGGTTTGCGTTGATTTCCACGCCCACGACCATCTGTTTGGCCAGGTCGATATGCACGGCGCCGGCACAGGAGGCGAGCGTTTCCGCGAGCGCCACGGAAGCTCCGCCGTGCAGCATGCTGTAGTACTGCACTGTTCGGTGGTCCACGGGCATAGAGGCGCGCATTCCATCGGTGCCGAGATAATTTACTTCGATACCGAGCGCATCCATCATGGTGCGCATCTTCGCGTCCTTGATTTTTCCCATCAGCTTTTCGACATTGCCCTGGCTCATTCGGGCTCCAAGGGAGCAGAAGGCACTAGATGCTTGGCGGCGGAGGGCTTCGGTTCCGCTTTCGGAGCGGGAGGCAGAGCAACCGCTGGAGCCGGCTCTTTGGCCCCGCCCGGCACGAGCCCGGCTCTATCTCCCTTTTCCCATTGCTCATGCCTCTGCGCGAACTGTTCTTCGAGTGGCTTGAGCGCAAGCTCCAAGCGGACGCGCAGGTCGCGCACACGGTTCACGTTTGACCCCAAGAAGTCGAATCCCAGCCGGGCTCGGGATCGGATGTCGACCTTTGAGTCGAAGGCATGCATGAATGGGTCGCCACGAACTTCCAGGATCACATCGCTCAGCAGATTGAACACTGGAGACATCACCACCATCTCTGCATGCAGAGCTTTCGGGTCGTCATTTGCGATCCGCCAGTTGGGGAGCTGTTCGCGGATCATCTTCATTGCACCGTTATAGGCGTCGGCCATGGGTATCTTGAATTCCACCGTCTTCAATTCCGGCGCTTTGACGTACTGGATCGCGCCATAGCTCAAATTGTAGTCACGTGAGAGCTGTACCGAGGCATCGGCAAATTCCGCGCCTTTTTCCACATCAAAATAGGTTACGGGATGCAGGAAGGCCGGAGGCTTTTGCAGATCCGTGGAAATGTCTGGCAGCGGCAGCTGGAAATGGGTGTAAGCCGAATAGCCCGCCACTCCCAGCGCCGGAATGCCAAGCACAAAGGGG
>DATBTF010000107.1:0-9494 GCA_036559405.1 Bdellovibrionota bacterium | reverse complement strand
TGGCTCTGGGGCATGGCAGCCAGGATCCCGCGGCTCGTTTCCATGGTGATATTGGCGATTTTTTCCGCGTGGTCGACGAAATTTTTCAGCCTCACGCTGACGTTTTTAATGGACTCGCGGCGGCTTTCGGAAAACTTCGCCATGTCAGCGCTATTGTTGAGGTCTTTGAGCGATTCATAGCTTTTATTGAAGACCACGTTGAAAACGGCATCTTGAATTTTCGCTGCGGACTCGTCTTTTTGCAGATTGGACGGCCGCACATATTCTTTAATGGCCGAAAACTCGCGGAACATATTCGCGAAGGAGGCATCCGAGTCGCCTTCCACCTGCTGGGTGGCGGGGTCGATTTTCGGGGCTCGTTCGAGGGCCTGCGTGAGCACCTGGCAGTTCGGGTCGTTGCGCAAGGTTTCCAGCGCATCGATGATCGCCTTGCTTTGATTTAACGCATCTTTCAGCCATGTGCCCTGAGACGAGCACATTCCGCCAAAGCGGGCGGCCTCAGCAACGGGGGAGAAGGTAAGGGACAACAACACGAGCAGAGATAGATTGCGCATCCGGCCCTATTCGCAAAAAAGAGGCCATCTTTGGGACACTTAAACTCTCTCTATATTGGAATTGAGGGAAAAGGGCTGTCTAAGACCTATACAGCCCTCCGCCACCCCTACAGCTTGGACTGGCAGTGATAGGGCCCCGGAGAAAGCCGTTTTTCCAGTTTTTGCAGGTCGTAAATGTTCGCTCCTTGGGCGCTGAAAACAAGGCCAGGAGCGAGATCTGTAGCGCCGAATTTCCTCTCCACTCCGAACTGTGGTCTGGCGTCGAGAAGATAGCGCCCGCGCGTGAGCTCGCAGAGGGTTCGCACAAAGGGGGCCAGGGTGGTTTTCTCGACGGCAGCGTCGAGATCCGGACGTTCCGTGAGGATGGTTACCGGGATTGGGGTCAGGTAGTAAACCTCGTTGTCTCCGGCGAGTATCGTGAGGATGCCATTGGCATTCTCACGGAGCCACGCTTTCGCCTCGCCGGCCGAGTGGGTTCTCGTGAAGGCTACTCCGAGTGGCTCCTTCCAGATTTTCCGCACGATGTGCAAAGGAAGCCTCGACGACGCCAGGACGATCACGAGCACCAGATAGCCAGCCATCTGGCGGTGTTTCTCTTTGGGCAGCCACTCCGCGAATCCCAGGAAAAGAGAGATCCCGCCTGCGGCCAGAAGCATCAAAGAGGCGCCCAGATACCGCAGCTCGATTTCCGGGCCCTGCGTAAGGGTGAAGACTCCATAGGCGAGCAGAGCCCCCACAAGCAGGCCCACCCGATTCGAGTTCACCAGTTCCCGAACCCTGCCCTTTCTCGGAGCAAAAAATGCGAGCGCAAGAACCGCCATCGCCCCGACAATCCATGGAGTCTCATGGACCAGGTTGGGGATTCGCACAAATGGACGGATCAGCGTCGACGTCGAGCTCGCGGGCTGCACTTGCGCAAAGAATGCCGTCCACGATCGCGACATCCATGGACTCGGGAAAAGATTGGGATAAAGCGGGAACACCGGATTCCCCGAGAGCAGAAAGTTTCGCATGTAAATTGGAAACGCCCCCGCCACGAAGCCAGCAATCCAAATCCCCGCCGCCACCGGAGTTCGTGAGGCTTTTTTCCGATCCCGGCCCTGCCAGAAGACAATTCCCAGCAGGGGCACCAGGCTAACGAGCGCCGTGATTTTCCCCGTGATCGCCAGCCCGGCGAAGATTCCCGAAAGAAAAATTTTTTTCGTTACGTTGCCTGGCAGGCCTTCGCTCAGAAATGCCACCGACCCCAGAGTCCAGAGCACCACTCCCAGATCGTTCTTCGCTAAAGCAACGATCCCTTGGAGGCCGAATACGAAAAGCCCTGCCCAGGCCAGCAGCGGCAGCCAGGCCTCGCGGACGGAGCCCCTAAAGATCCGCATGAGAAGAAGCCCGCAGCCGCCCCAGGCAAGAAAAAGATGAAACCACTGCGAGAAGATTTGCGCCTCCACCAGTCCGTAGAACGGGCTGGCCGATCGCCAAAGAAGCTGGGGCCAGAGGTAAATGCACTCCCATGAGGCCGCCAGGAGTGCGGTGGGAAGCTGGGGGTGCATGATGAATCCACCGGCTTCGGCCCACAGGCGGGGACCCAGAATGTGGTAGAGAAGCGGGTCGCCGTTACGGCCCGGCTGCACGGCGGAAAGCCCGCGCACAGAAAATACGATCAGGCATAGCAGGAAGGCGCTCCGCCTGCGCTTCCACGCGGCCGCAAAGCTCGCCCGTGCCAAAGGCGCAATATACCAGGCACCCGGCAGAAAGATTAACCAATAGAACCAGCGCGAGAACCAGGCGAGCCCGTGCACGCTCGCCAAGAAGGTTGCCGACGCCCAGAGAAGCAACGAAGAGAAGAGAAAAGAATCACCGAGGAGATGGAGAAGGGGCTGCCGGGGGAGGAGCGCGCGGCTCACGCGCGCGCCGTAGCCAAGAGCACCCGCCAGCACATAGCAAAAGAGCAAAAAAAGCGCTAAAACCCCGCCCCAGCTGTCGGCGAGCGAACTTTCCATCATCGGCATTTTCCCGCTCCGCTCATTTTCTCCTATTTCTTTATCTCTTCCTCCCTTATTTTGAAAGAGCTGTGAAACGCACCAACTATTCCGGCGGACTCTTTTTTCTATGGAAAGCCCTCTTGGGCTACGCCGCCTATTACGCCTTTTTCCCCATGTGGCTGCCTTCCTTGCTGAACAAGTGGCGGGGAGTGAAGATCGCAAGCTTCAAAAAAGTCTACATCGCGCCGAATGTGCTGATCGACACCATCTATCCCGAAGCGGTCACGGTCGAAGATGAGGTATACCTCACGCGGGGAGTGAAGGTGATTGCCCACTTCAATCCGACGAACCCCATCGCGGAAATGATGGGGGTCGACAGCCAGATCCAACCCGTGCGCATCGGCTATGGCACCTTCGTGGGCGTGAACGCGATCATACTTCCTGGGGTGGAGATCGGCCGCTGTTGCATCATTGGAGCGGGGGCCGTGGTTACCAAGAGCGTGTCCGATTACGCCATCGTGGGCGGAAATCCAGCCACCGTGATCGGCGATACAAGAAAGCTGAATCAGAAATAATCAGGCACGCTCGGCCGGCACGCCCACATAGGTGCCGGCATCCAGGCAATCCCTGGCAACGGCCGCCCCGGCACCGATGGTGCAGTCGGGGGAAATGCGAATTCCTTGGATCACGCAGGCACCCACTCCCACCATGCAACCGTCGCCGACCGTCACATTCCCGCTGAGCACGGCACGGGGACCCATGTGAACGTCGGCACCCAATACGCAATCATGGTCAAGCATGGCGCCCGTGTTCACGATGCTAGCCAAGCCGATCGCACATCCGGGCTGAACCACGGCTCCATCCATCACCACCACGGCTTCTGCGAGCTTAACCCCGCGCGCCACCATTGCCGAAGTGGCCACCAAGGGAGGAAGCTGAAATCCCAGTTTCCTCAGGCGTTCCACGATATCCAGCCTTTGCCGTCCAGCCCTGACTTTTCCAATGCCGATCGCCGCCGCGATACCCGACTGCTTGGCGAGAGTGGGAAGCGTGTCATCCCCCCCAAGGCGGGAAAAGCCGAGCACGTCCCCCGCGTCCCGAGGGTCCACATAGCCTAGCAGCTTGAACTGCGGGAGCCGCTCAATGAGATGTATAAGCACCTTGGCGTGCCCGCCTCCGCCGATCACTACAATGGGTTGGGTCTTCGCGCTCATCCCACTCACACGTTGTAAAGATTTGCCTTGTAGAGGCTCTGATGCTCGCGCAAAAAGGCGATGGTTTCCTGAAGCCCACGCTCCAGGTCAAAACTCGGTGTCCAGGGCGTGGCTTTCCGTAGCTTGGAGTTGTCAGACAACAAGCGCTCCACCTCGCTCTTGTCGGGACGCAAGCGCTCTTTGTCCTCGACGATCCGAACCTCTGCGCCCATCAGCTTCACGACCTTTTTCGCGAGCGCGTCCACGGTGATCTCCTCGCCCATCCCCACGTTCGTCACTTCACCAACCAGCTTCGGGCATTTGAGAATCTCCAGGAAGGCAGAGGCGGTGTCTTTCACATAGGTGAGATCCCGCGTGGGCGCGAGGTTTCCTAGCTTGATCTCTTTTTGTCCCGCCAGGATCTGGGTGACGATTGTCGGAATGATGGCGCGAGCGCTCTGGCGCGGACCGAAGGTGTTGAACGGCCGCACGATCTTCACGGGAAGCCCGAAGGAACAATGATAGGAAATCGCCAGCTGGTCGGCTGCAATCTTCGAGGCGGAATAGGGGGATTGCCCAACGAGCGGGTGGGTTTCGTCGATGGGAACGCGCTGGGCGGTGCCATATGTTTCGCTGGTCGAGGTCACGACCACGTCTTGGAGACCAAGCTCGCGCGCGGCCTGTAGCACGTTGTAGGTGCCGTCGACATTGGTGCGGAGATACGCCAAGGGAGATTCATAAGAATAGGGAATGCCGATCAAGGCGGCGAGGTGCAGAACGCCATCGCAGTCTTTCATCGCCGAGAATACGGAATCGTAGTCGCGCACGTCGCCCGACCGAATTTCCATGCCGCTGAGGTGGGACGAGCCTTCCAGCCAGCCCCAGGCGTTGCGCGAGTTGTAGCGCACAAACGCGCGCACGCTGTAGCCGGCCTGAACGCAGGCCTCGGCCACATGCGACCCGATGAATCCCCCCGCTCCTGTGACCAGCAGCTTCTTCATGGGCCTTCGCTCTTGAAGTGGGTGTTATAAACCTGCTGCGCCTTTTCGTAGTCGTGGATCTGCCCGATATCGAGCCAATACTCGTCGATCTCGTGCTTGGCAACCTTGCGCTCCTTAGCCAGGAGATCTTTGATCAGCTTGTCCATCCCGAAATAGGTGCGCTCGGGGATATACCGGAAAATTTCCGGCGTCATCACGTAAACGCCCGCCAGGATGAATTTCACGATGTTCGGCTTTTCCTCGATGCCGGTAACAAAATCCCCGTCGAAGAAAATGTCGCCGAAAGCGTACGGGGTGATGTGCTTTTTGATCCCGATCGTTAGTTCGGTCCCTTGCCGTTTAGCGGTCGCCAGCATGGCGGAAAAATCAGCGAGCGTAAGAATGTCGCCGTTCATCACGAGAAAAGGTTCTGTGAGTTTGTCCTTGAGCAGAGTAAGCGGGCCCGCGGTGCCGAGCGGTTCGTCTTCCTTGCTCACTTCGATCTTCACTCCGAACTGGGCGCCGTCACCGAAAAAATTGCGGATGTAATCGGCTTTGTAGTTCGTGGCGAGATAGATTTCCGTAAATCCGTGTTTGCGCAGCCGCTCGATTTGGATTTCGAGCACAGACTTCTCGCCCACCGGCAAAAGTGGTTTAGGAATGATTTCGGTAAAGGGGCGGAGTCTCGTGCCCAAGCCCCCGGCCAAGATAACGGCTTTCATCTAGGGCCAAACTAGCCGAAACCGCTGTGATTTTCCAGCACGCCCTCCCGTTTTGCGCCGAGCATTAATGCGGGGCGTCCAAGCGCTCCTGAGGAGCGCCCCAAACAAGAAACTTCTCTATGAAATTCACGCCGTTTTGACGTGTGGAGCATTTCTCTTTATCTTGGCAAAGATCCCCCATGACAGAAGAATCATCCATCAACCTCACGCGCACGCTTTATTCCCTGGCCTTCCTGCTGTTCGCCCTGCGTTTCCTTTGGTTGGGCGATACGGTCTACATTCTGGACGAAGCCTTCATTCAAATGCGCATCGACGAGCACTTCGCCGCCGGCACCATCCCTCTTTCCAACTCCCGGGGAAGCAGCATCCCCCTCCCGTACGGCCCCGGAGCACAGTGGTTCTATATGCTGCTTCGGCTGTTCACCTGGCATCCAGTGGCGCTCGCTTTCGCGCACCTCACCGTACAAACCATGGGTGTTTTTCTCTTCCTCCGCGCCATCACCAAAGCCTATGGCAGAGAGGCGGGGGCCTGGTGCGCCCTTCTCCTCGCCAGCTCACCAATCTTGTTTTTCTACGCACGACACACCTGGGACAACACTCTGCTGATTCCCCTCGGAGCGCTCATCATCTGGCTGCTCCAGAAGCTGCGAGCAGGCGGGCACGAATTCGCGCTGCACGCAGCTCTCGGCTGCGCCGCGGGTTATGCCCTGAACATTCACCTGATGTTCGGCCCGGCGGCCCTGGCACTAGGGGTCACTCTGCTTCTGATCGACTTTCGAAAGTATCGCTGGAAAAAATGGCGCCCGTGGGCCCTCACGCTCACCTTCGGGTGCGGCGCCCTGCTGGTTCTCGCGCCCTACCTCATCGAAGCCACTAGAATCGTGCTGGCGGAAAAGCCCTTCGAGCACGCCCGCAATGAATCTCACTGGGGCGATGGGCGGCACGTTTGGTGGCTGTTCCTGCGAACAGCCCTTCATTCGTCGCTCTTCGCAGCCCGCGCCCAGCTCGACGACGTCCGCGAGCAATTCTTTCCCTATGCGGGTTCGTTTATTTCGTTCTTCTATAAAAAAGATTTCTTCGGCTGGTTCGGGAAAATCGCCGCATGGGGGGGCGCCCTCGCTGTTCTTTTCAATCTCTGCCGCCTGCGCGTAACCGACGACGCGCTACGGCTCTACGCCGCGCTTGCATTCTTCTTCATGATTCTCGTGAACGAATATCTGAACATTCCGATGGCCGCCCACTATTTCCATCCTGTGTGGTGGTTTGTATTTCTCGGCGTCGCGTTCGCCATTACTGGACTGCGTGGCTGGTGGAAACGGCTCTTTCTGCTCTCCATCGCCTGCTGCATCGCTGTGAACGTGAGCTATATCGTGCTGGCGATGGCCTATATCCATGAGAACAAGGGCGCCCGGAATATGGAAACGAGCGTGGTCGTCTCGGAGCAGATGCGGAATCTGCGCGAGCTCTGCGCCTGGGGAACGGGCAAGGGAAGAACGGAGGTCCGGGTTTTCAAAGATGCGATCATGGGCGAGCCCGCATTCGACTTCCTGCCCAAGCATATGCCGGAATGCCAGGGAATCAGTGTCAGGCTTGTCCCGGCCCTGTCTGGCGCCGACTTCCACCTTCATCATCCACTCGATTCCATTACAAGCGCTGCTCTCGTGGCTGACCCAACGGCCAAGCCGTGATAGCTTCTCCCAATGGCGCTGGCGATCCGAACAGAGGGCCTTTTCCGGTCCTACGAGACTTACGACAAGCCCGAAGGCGTATGGAATTCCGTGCGCGGCCTCTGGAACCGCAAGTACATCAGTAAAACGGCGCTACAGAGCACGGACCTTGAAATTCATTCCGGGCAGATCGTGGGCCTCGTCGGCGCGAATGGGGCCGGCAAAACCACTTTGCTGAAAATCCTTTCCGGGCTCATTCATCCCAGCGGAGGAGAAGCCAGGGTGCTGGGGCATATCCCCTGGAAGCGGGAGGAGGCTTTCCTCCGCCGGATCAGCATCCTGCTCGGCCAGAAAAATCAGCTGTGGTGGGATATCCCCGCAGCCGACAGCTTTGAGCTGCTTGCGCGCATTTACGACCTGCCCATGGCCAGAACAAAGGCGCGTTCGCTGGAGCTTGCCGAACTGCTCGATTGCACCCATGTGCTGCACACGCAGCTGAGGCGCCTTTCGTTAGGCGAACGCATGAAGATGGAGATCATCGGCAGCCTATTGCACGAACCGGAAGTGCTTTTCCTCGATGAACCGACGATCGGCCTGGATGTGGTGGCGCAAACAAGGATTCGGACATTCCTTTCGGAATACGTGCGTGAACGAAAACCGACGGTGATTCTCACTTCGCACTACATGGACGACATCGCCCGCCTCGCCAGCCGCCTGCTGTTGATCTCCAAGGGAAGCCTGGTATACGACGGAACCGTTCAGGAGTTCATGCTGAAGAGCGAGCGGGAGCAGCGGGTGGTGCTTCGCTATGCCGAACCGCTCAAGGAAAAGTTCTTCCTCGGCGACGGCCGCAACCTCGAGGCGGGGGGCCAGGAATACACCATTCAGGTGACCAGCAAAGAGCTGCCGGAGATGGTGCGACGGCTCACTCAACAGGCTACGGTGCAGGAATTGAAAATCGAGGAAGCGGATTTCGAGGATGTCATACGCAAATATCTGGAGACGGAATCTCGGGTTCATCCGTCTCGCAGTAATCACTAACCTGGAATACAGAATCAACTTCCTCGCCGATGCGGTGGCGCAGCCGCTTTTCTCGTCGATGATCGAGCTGGTGCTGTGGTTCGCCGTTTTCCGCAGCATTGGCGGAGGCGAGCTGGCGGGCTTTTCCCGCGAATACTATCTAGCCTATGCCCTCTGGGCTGCCTTCGTGGCCAGGATCACGAGCAACTGGATGTATGAATTCAAAATGATCGAAGACGTCGAGTCCGGCGCCATCAACGGCCTGCTGGTGCGTCCCACTTCGTTCTTTGAATATTATCTCAGCCAGTTCATGGGATACAAAATCCTGACGGCGGTGATCTCTTTGATTTTTCCTCTTGCTGTAGCGGCATATTTTCATCTTCCGACGATTTACTCCCGGATTCCCGGGATGCTCCTGCTCGTAACGTACTTCCTGCTTCTCGTGCACTGCCTGAGCTTCTGCATCACTACTTTGGCATTCAAATTCAATAAGGTGTGGAGCTTCACGGTGGCGAAGAACCTCGGGCTATGGCTTGTCTCCGGCGAGCTGGTTCCCCTCGATCTTTTCCCCGAAGCCTGGCGGTCATTCATGGTGGCCCAGCCGTTCGCCAGCGCCGTATACGTACCTGTGGGCTACGTAACCGGACGAATCGGGCACACGGCTCTGCTCACCGGTTTTGCCAGCACCACCGTCGGTATTCTTTTCTTCGGCACTCTTGGTGCATTGCTTTGGCGCCGCGGTCTCCGCATCTACTCTGGGACCGGAGCATGAAGAGACTGCGTAAATATCTTGGGTTATATTGGGCCTTTTTCCGCGCCAGCATGACCGCCGACCTTGAGTTCCGCGCGAACTTTGCCACAAAGATCGTTACCGACATCTTTTGGTACCTGGCGCAAATTATGAGCTTCGAGCTTCTGTTTAATTTCACTCCCGCCATCGGAGATTGGCATCGGGCCGAAATGCGGATTTTTCTCGGCGTCGTTTTTGTCGTTGACGGCCTGTACATGGTGCTGCTTTCCACAAATCTCGATTCGCTCAGCGAATCTGTGCGGAAGGGCACCCTTGATCTCCTGCTTACGAAACCCGTGAATTCCCAGTTTATGATCAGCCTGCAGAGAGCCTCCACCGCCCACCTCGGCAATGTGTTCATCGCCATTTCCTGGCTCCTCTGGGCCTGGTTTTCGAGCGAGGCATTTTCCTGGTGGCGAGTTCTCTGGCTTTTCGTGACCATCCCGTGCGGTTTGGTGGTCTGCTACTCCTGCCGCTTCCTGTTTTCCTCGGCCACCGTAATCTTCGTGCGCGCGGAGAACCTGCAATACCTCTGGTATCATATGTACCGGCTGGGCCTGCGCCCCGACTCGATCTATCCTGCCTG
>DATBTF010000106.1:0-5927 GCA_036559405.1 Bdellovibrionota bacterium | reverse complement strand
AGCGGATCTTCCCGCTCGGGGTGTCTCCGGATTCCTTCCACTGCCCTTCCTTCGCTCCGGGCCCGCGAATCACCAGCACCCGTTTGTGCTCCTGTGCGTTCTCCTCCACCTGCGCGGAAAAACCTTCCGGAGCACGCGCCGCCGAGCCTGCCGCCGGAATCCCTTTTACGATCCGCTGCTGCAGCTCCAGCTTGAACAGTAGGTTCCGCATCGGCATCGGCAGTACAGCGACCTCCACCGCCCCCAGGTTGCGGGCGCGCTCCCCGAGTTGGAGATTCTTGGAGGCCATGAGCAGAAGATAGCGGCCAGGCGCCTGGGGCTGCACATGCTCGCTCCAGTCGTACACGATCATCGCCCTCTCCACGTCGGTGCGGGCGCCAATTTCGATCACAGCGAGAAACGGCTGTGAGCGTGCGCCGGATGAGATGAATTCGTCGAGGCCGTTGAGCTCGATCACCTGATAGCCGGCCTTGGCAAGCTCTGGTTCGATGTCGAGCGGGAAGTGGAGGCTCGTGGAGCGCAGGAGAAGCACTTTAGTTTTTGCTTCGTCTCCCATTGGTCTACTCGCAGATCTTGTAGTTGGCTCTCACCTCGGCCGGAGGCAACGCATCGTAATGCCACCATTCGTGCGGGAGCTGGAGAAATCCACTGGCTTCCATCACCGAACGAAGCACGAGGCGATTGTCCGCCTGAACCCGGGAGAGCCTACCTTCCCGGATCATACGCTCTTCGTTCTCGGGGCCGGCTAATTCGGTGAGATCGTCGAATCCCGTGCCCATATCCAGCTCCGCCCCCTGGGCATCGACGAGCCCGATATCGAGGGCGAAGCCGAAGTTATGGATCGAACCTTTGGCGGGATCGGCGAAGAAGGGCTGCTGGGGGGTGCCTTTCACCAGATTCCAGAATTCCCTTTGTGCCGCCAGAGGGCGTAGCGCATCGAAGATCAGAAAACGGAGTGCAGGATGGCGGTCCGCCAGCAGCAGTGTAGACTGCCGGAACTTTTCGGCGGCAACCTTGTGAAGGAGCGCACGCTGGAAGCCACCGTAAATATCCCGATTCAATAAATTTTGTGTTGTCCCGTAACGGAGATCCACCACCACATTGGGAAGATCGCTTACATCTGCGAACTCCTTGTCGCGGAGCGCGGCTTCCAGTGCTTCACGGGGCGAAGGAGGCATGCCTCTAGGGTAGCATGGTCAGGTTTTGTTGCCAGGCAGCAAAGGCCGTCTTTCTCCTTGGCTCCTTCCCCATTTTCCTGATAAATTTCTTTGAGTTTTACCATTGCTTTTTGCCAGGTGCGCAAGCGTTGAGGATGGCTTTTGAATAACTTCTACACGGTTCTCGTGATCCCGGAAAAAACGAAGCAGGTGAAGAAGGTGGTGCTGCCTTCCATCTACGTTCGCGTGGGCCTCCTCCTCGGCTCTGTGGGCGTCTTTTTCCTGGCTTTCATGGTGTACGACTATGTGAACGTCATGCGGCAACTCTCGGAGAACCGCCGCCTCCAGACCGAAAACCGCCAGCTGAAGCAGCAGATGCAGGCCTTTACCACCAAACTTCAGACCGTGCAGGACGCCCTGGAGCGCATCCAGAGTTATACAACCAAGCTGAGAATCATCACCAACCAGGCGGGTGAAAATACCGAGACCCTAAAGAAAAAGGTGGCTCCGGACATCCCGGGCCTGCCGATGGACGACCACTCGGACCTCCCGCCCGCCAAGTCGATCCCCTCAGGAAGGGAGAGCATGCTTTACTCGCCCTTCGCCCTGTCTCGCCTCCTGGCAGACAATGACGAAGAGGGTGGAATGGATCTGGCGGAGAAAAATGCGCCCGCTCCCGTGGACGAGCCAGCCAATTCGGCCCCCGGTGCTTCGCCCGGTCCCCAAGATTCGGCTCCCGTGGCCACTCCCGTACCTGCCCCTGTCGTCGCAGCGCCGATGCCAAAGCCAAAGCCAAAGGCCAAGCCCGCGCCTAAACCTCCCATTTCGTCCACTCCCGCAGAGCCGGTTCAGACCGCAAATCCTCTTCCTTCGCCCGCCACCGCGGCTCCAGCTCCGACGGCACTCCCCCTTTCCACTCCCACGACTGCGCCGGAAACGACCTCCTCCACTCCGCCCCTGGATGCTGGCCAGGTAGCCACGCCCGCTCCCCCGGCTGTTGCCAAGAAAAAGCCGGTCGCCAAGCTACGTCCGAAGCCACCAGCACCGGTGAAAACGGCTACGCAGAGCGCTACGGCCTCCAAAACAGCGACGGTGGCGGCCACAGGCACCAAAACCTCTTCGGTCACCTCCACTGCCACGGATACGGCGGCTTCGGCCACCCTCTCTTCGACGAATACCACCGCCGCAACAGCCTCAGCCGTCAAAGTGACGCCACCCGAGGCTCAGAAGCAGCTCTCCGACCTCATTCGGGAAGACGAGGAGCAGGAAAGCGCCGCGCTTCGCCGGGACTTCGCCAAGCTGCACCTCGCCTTCGACTCTGTTCTTCAGCACGAGCTCACGGTGGAGCTGGACGTGGAGTCCTTGACGACCGCGCTTTTTGACCAGCGCGATTATATGAGCTCCTTACCCACTCTCAAGCCGACGAATGGCTGGTACACCTCCGGTTTCGGGGTCCGCTCCTCGCCATTCACCGGAAAATCGACCATGCATGAGGGTCTGGACCTTGCCAATCACATCGGCAGCGCCATAGTTGCAGCAGCGGCGGGCGTAGTGACATATGCTGGGCCGCGTCCAGGCTATGGCAATTTGGTCACCATTAACCATGGCTATGGAATACAAACCCAATATGGCCATATATCCCGGCACTATGTGCGAGTGGGCGACAAGGTGAAGCGCGGGCAGAAGGTGGCGGCAGTAGGCAATACCGGCCGCTCCACTGGTCCGCATGTGCATTATGAGGTACGGGTGAACGGCATCCCGATGGACCCTTACTACTACATCCTGGAGGATTGACCCTGTGATCGCAGCCATCGCCAAGAAAATCTTCGGCACTCAGAATGAGCGCGAGCTCAAAGCGATCCAGCCGATGATCGAGCGAATCAACTCGCTCGAACCCGAATACGCTCGCTTTACCGACTTTCAGCTGAATGCCAAGACCCAGGAATTCAAAGGCCGGGTAGCCAAGGGCGAGAAGCTCGAAGAGATTCTGCCGGAAGCCTTCGCCGTTTGCCGCGAAGGCAGCAAACGCGCGCTCAATATGCGCCACTACGACGTGCAGTTGGTGGGCGGGATCGCACTCCATCGCGGGAAAATTTCCGAGATGCGCACGGGGGAAGGAAAGACCCTCGTCGCCACACTCGCCGTATATCTCAATGCCCTCGAAGGCAAGGGCGTGCACGTAGTAACCGTGAACGATTACCTCGCCACGCGGGACTCCGAGTGGATGGGCAAGCTCTATAAGTTCCTGGGGCTCACCGTAGGCGTGATCGTGCATGGCCTGAACGACCAGGAGCGCCAGGAGAACTACGCCTGCGACATCACCTACGGCACGAACAACGAGTTCGGCTTCGATTATCTGCGCGACAATATGAAGTTCCGCCTGGAAGATTACGTCCAGCGCGACCTGCATTTCGCCATCGTCGACGAAGTGGACTCCATTCTCATTGACGAAGCCCGTACTCCCTTGATCATTTCCGGTCCCACCGACGAGAACTCCGACAAATACGTCACGATCAACAAGATCGTCCCCTATTTGAAAAAAGAGCAGCACTATATCCTCGATGAAAAGACGAAAACGGTTTCCCTGAACGAAAATGGCATCGCCAAGGTGGAAGAACTGATTGGGGTGCAGAACCTCTACGACCCGGTGAACATCGAGACCCTCCATCACGTGCACCAGGCGCTCAAGGCTCACGTGGTCTTCAAGATCGATGTCGACTACGTGGTGCGCGAAGGAAAAGTTGTGATTGTCGACGAGTTCACCGGCCGCATCATGCCGGGCCGGCGCTGGTCCGACGGCCTCCACCAGGCGGTAGAAGCCAAAGAAGGCGTGGATGTCGAAAACGAAAACCAGACGCTGGCTTCGATCACCTTTCAGAACTACTTCCGGATGTACAAAAAGCTCGCCGGCATGACAGGCACCGCCGATACCGAGGCTGAGGAATTCAAGAAGATCTACAACCTTGACGTCATGCTGATCCCGACGAACAAGCCCACCAAACGCGTGGACAGCGACGACGTTATCTACAAAGACAAGCCGAGCAAGTACGCCGCCATCGTGAAAGAGATCCAGAAATGCCACGAGGCGGGCCAGCCGGTGCTCGTTGGTACGGCCCATATCGACAAGTCCGAGGAAATCTCCGCGCTGCTCAAGCGCGTGCGCATCCCCCACAACGTGCTGAACGCCAAATACCACGAACGCGAGGCCGAGATCATCGCACAGGCTGGGCGCCACAAGGCCGTGACCATCGCCACCAACATGGCCGGCCGGGGAACGGACATTCTGCTGGGAGGCAATCCCGAGTTTCTCGCGAAAAGCGAAGTGCCCGAAGAAGACGCGAACTTTAAAGAGGTGTTTAAAAAGTTCAAAGCCCAGACCGACACCGAGAAAGAAATCGTGATCAAGGCAGGCGGGCTCTACATTCTCGGCACTGAGAGACACGAGAGCCGCCGCATTGACAACCAGCTGCGCGGTCGCGCCGGCCGCCAGGGCGATCCCGGCAGCTCCCGTTTCTTTCTGTCGCTGGACGACGATCTCTTCCGCGTATTCGGCGGCGACCGCATCAAAAATCTGATGGGAGGATCCCTCGCCCCCGACGAACCGATCGAGCATCCGTGGCTGTCCCGGGCGATCGAAAATGCGCAGAAGAAGGTGGAAGGCCACCACTTCGACATGCGGAAGCACGTTCTGCAATACGATGATGTGATGAACCAGCAGCGGAAAATCGTTTATGGCATGCGCCGCGAGATTCTTTCCAGCGCCACTGGTCAGAAAGAGCTGCTCGAGGACTTCATGTACTTCATCGCGGAAGGGCTCGCCGTGGACTACGGCCATGACAAACAGCCCGCCGAGCAATGGAACTGGGCCGAGCTCAACCGTTCCCTGCAGTCGATCTTTCATCCATCCATCGAGCTGGCACCAAACGACCTGCCGAAAAAGGGCGTGGCCGGGCTCTCCGACGCCATCTATGGCAAGCTTCACAAACGTTACGACGAAAAGGTGGCGGAGATCGGCTCCTTTATGCCCGAGGTCGAGAAGATGTTTTCTCTTTCCACCATCGACCAGCTCTGGAAGGACCACCTCAAAGCGATGGATCATCTCCGCGAAGGCATCGGTCTGCGCGGCTATGCGCAGAAAGACCCGCTTCTCGAATACAAAAAAGAAAGCTTCCTGATGTTCAAGATGATGGACGCCCAGATGAAGCAGGACGTGATCGGAAAAGTATTCAACGTTCACCTGGCGCCCCAGCAGGAAGAACAGGTGATCGAGCGCTTCGAGGAGAAAATGGAGCGGAACGTTCCCATGAAGATGAGCCGGGGTGACGAAGAGGAGCGGCCCGCCGAGCCGGTGCGTGCCGATAAAAAACCCGGGCGCAACGAACCCTGCTTCTGCGGCAGTGGCAAAAAGTATAAAAACTGCCACGGAAGGTGATGATGAGCGACGAGCAGACTCCAAGCTTGCCTGAAAACACCGACGCTCCCGGGGGCGGCGAGGAAGCGCCTCTGGCGCCCAAGGAATTTCTGGTCGGCGGGAACGAAGAAGAGCTCTCTGCAGAGATTTTAGCGGGGGAACTGGTCCCTGGGCAGGAGACGTCGCCGGCGGATAGTCCGGAAGGAACCGATCCTTCGGTAAGCGTGGAAGATTTGCTTTCGGCGGAAGCGGTTCCGGAGGCTGGGGTCGCCATCGCGGCTCCGGATGTGGACGCCCCGCCTCCACCCCAACAGCCCACCTTTCAAATGCTGCTGCCTTCTCTGAGCGAAGATGGGCGA
>DATBTF010000105.1:0-9746 GCA_036559405.1 Bdellovibrionota bacterium | reverse complement strand
AGGGCGGACTGCGAGAGCACGAAAAGCGAGACGGCGAGCGCGAAAACGGGCATGGCAAATTGTAGCAGGAATTCGCCCCTAGGGCGCCACGAATTTCACCTCGGCAAAGGGCTTAATCTCGTCCGGACTTGTCGCGCGCGCCAGGCCCAGCAGCTCTGCCACGTAGTACTTATCCAAGGCAGAGGGCTGCACGAGAGTTGCCTCGGCCATGGCCGAGACATCGAGGCTCATATATTGGAGACTCTTCCCTCCGGAGGTGATTTCCAGAAACTGCCCTTCGCTTTCGATCCGAGCGTTGTCGTGCTCGCGTCCGAAGTAGCAGTGGCCGATCTCATGGAGAAGTACCCGGAAAAGAGTGCGGTCGGCGGCTTCCATCTTCACCAGCCGCTTCTCCTGCACGAACACTTCCTTCTTCAGCAGAATGTACTGGGCTTTCCCCGCGGAGCGTATGCAGGCGCCGAAATTCGGAACCACCGAGGCGTCCGCAGTCTCTCTAACGATGATCGGAAGCGAGCGAAAGTGGCGCTCATCCCCAACTTCCACCGTGAGAGCCTCAATCCGGGCAAGCGTGGCGTTGATGGCCTTGGTCTCCTCTGCCGAGGACTGATCGGGCGGAGGGGCCAAATCTGGACTCTTCTCTTTCGCCTTGGCACAGGCGGTTAGGAGAAAAGTCAGCGCCAGGACGCCGAGAAAATTGCGGACGTTCATCAACACGATCGGCCTCTAACCGTTGGCGGGCTGATCCTGTTCAGGATCATTCAGTTTATGTGTGTCGTCGTACTTGCTGTAATCAGGAGTCCAGGTGCCACTGCACTTCGCTTCGAAAGCTTGTTGGCGGCGCGCCTCGGCGCAGGAGTTGTTCAGCTTGTCTTTCTGAAGTGCAATGCAGAGTTGCTCGAGCGCACCTTCAGGAGTTGCAGCGCTGAACTCATGCTTGCCGGTGTCGCATCCGCCGATGACGTACTGGTAGGCTTCGACAGCCAATGAATCCCTGACAACACTCTGGGAGTTGACGGAGGTGGTTTTATCCGTCCCTCCGCAGGCGGAAAGCAGAAGAGTGGCGAATACGAGGGAAAGGCGTGGCGCTCGCATGGCAGTGTCCTCAAGATGTTGGAAAGCGGGAGAAATATATAATTATTGATAAATTACATCAACAATTTGTAAACCCATAAGACATTGAATTTAATATTGAATTTTAAATTTTCAACCTAACCGACACTAACCGACTGTGCCTTCCAGCTTAAGATCCAGAAGCCGGCCGGCTTCGATGGCGAACTCCATGGGGAGTTGCTGGAACACCTCTTCGCAGTAGCCGTTGATGATCAGCTTCACGGCGTCTTCCTGCGAGAAGCCGCGAGCCTGCAGATAGAAAAGCTGGTCTTCCGAAACCTTCGAGGCCGTGGCCTCATGTTCCACCACGGCGGAGGGATTGCGAACTGTGATGTAGGGAAAAGTATTCGCCTCGCAATCAGGACCTATGAGCAGCGAGTCGCATTGGGTGTGATTGCGTGCGTCTTCCGCTCCCGGCGCCACCGTCACGGCCCCGCGATACGAGTTGATGCCATGGCCGGCAGAGATGCCTTTCGAAAGGATGCGCGAGCGGGTGTTCTTCCCGATATGAATCATCTTGGTGCCGGTATCGGCCTGCATATGGTGGTTCGTGATCGCCACGGAGAAAAACTCACCGATTGAGTCGTTGCCTTGAAGAATGCACGAAGGATACTTCCAGGTGATGGCGGAGCCCGTCTCCACCTGCGTCCAGGAGATATGCGAACGCTCGCCTTTGCAGAGGCCGCGCTTAGTCACGAAGTTGTAGATCCCTCCCCTGCCCTGTTCGTCCCCGCTATACCAGTTCTGCACCGTGGTGTACTTGATCTTCGCGTCCTTCAAGGCGATGAGCTCTACCACGGCCGCGTGCAGCTGGTTTTCGTCGCGCATCGGAGCCGTGCAGCCTTCCATATAGGAAACTTCGCTACCCTCGTCGGCAATAATCAATGTCCGCTCGAACTGGCCGGTGCCGCTGGCGTTGATGCGGAAATAGGTGGAAAGGTCCATCGGGCATTTGACGCCCTTGGGGATGTACACAAAGGATCCGTCGGTGAAAACCGCGGAGTTCAAGGTTGCGAAAAAGTTGTCGGTCACCGGCACCACGGAGCCCAGATATTGTTTCACCAGTTCCGGGCATTCGTGCATGGCTTCGGAAATCGAGCAGAAAATGATGCCGAGCTTTTTCAGCGTCTCCCGGTGCGTGGTGACCACGGAAACGGAGTCGAACACAGCGTCGACGGCCACACCGGCGAGTCTTTTCTGTTCGTGCAGCGGAATACCAAGCTTTTCATAAGCCTCGATCAGCTTCGGGTCCACCTCGTCCATCGACTTCAGCGTCGTTTTCTGCTTTGGAGCGGAATAGTAGATGATCGACTGGTAGTCGATGGCCGGATACTTGAGGTAGGCCCAGCGGGGCTCTGAGAGCTTCTGCCATTTTTTAAAGGCGGACAAACGCCATTCGGTCATCCAATCCGGCTCATTCTTTTTATGGGAAATAAGACGAACGATGTCCTCGCTCAGCCCGGGGGGAGCTTGGTCGGATTCGATATCGGTGGTGAATCCGTATTTGTAGCCTTCTTCAAGGCGTTTTTTCAGTTCGTCTGCCATCTGTTTACCAAATTCCCAATCTATCCTTCACTTCGTCGCTCGCCATCGTGCGCGGGTCCCATTTGGGCTCGAAGACCACCATCACATCGGCGGCCGTTACGCCCGGATACTCCAACAATCTTTTCTTCACCTCGCTCACGAGATGATCCGCAGCCGGGCAGCCGGGAGACGTCAAGGTCATGCGCACATCGGCCTTGCCGTCTTTGAAATCAATGCCATAGATCAATCCCAGATCCACGAGCCCCATAAAAAGCTCCGGATCCTGCACGGGCCGCAGCCATTCCAAAAGGCCATCCGGCGCGGGCGGCGGAAGAGCAGCGGCGTCGGCTGGCTTATTCTCTTCGCTCATGCGCCCTCCTTCGCTTTTTTCACCGCGTCGCTCAAGGTGGTCCACGGAAGAAGCGCGCACTTGATCCGCACGGGGAAATTACGCACGCCCACAAGGCTTTCCAAATCACCCTCGACGGCTAGCGGACATTCTTCGCCTTTCAGCAGGGCGCGAAATCCCTCGATCGTCTTTTGGACCTCTGCAACCGACTTGCCGATCAGCTCTTCAGTCATCATCGAGGCCGAAGCCATGCAGATCGAGCAGCCTTCGCCCTGGAAGCGGCAGTCGGCGAGCAAACGCCCGTCCTTCACGCTCACGGCTATCTCCACGCGGTCGCCGCAAAGGGGATTATATCCCTCCACCGTGGCCGTGGGCTGCTCCAGCTTGCCATAGTTGCGGGGATGGCGGTGGTGATCCAGGATCACTTCCCGGTAGAGCGCGTCGAGCCCGCCAATGCTTTTATCCTGGCCGCTCATCCGAAATACTCCAGTGCGGCTTTCATCACCTCCGCCAAGCGATCCACTTCCGACGGAAGATTGTAGAAGTAAAAGCTGGCCCGGTTGGTGGCGACCACGCCCAGCTTTCTCATCAGGGGCTGGGCACAGTGGTGGCCGGCGCGGATGGCAATGCCTTCCGCGTCCAAAAAAGTGGCCAGGTCGTGGGGATGCACGTGCTCGGCGGTGAAGCTCAAAACCCCGCCGTGAACTTTCGAATTCTCCGGGGCAAGTACTTTGATTCCGGGAATGGACAACAATTTTTGTTTTCCATAGCTCACCAAAGCGCTTTCGTAGGCGTGCACCTTATCCATGCCCACTTCGGCCAGGTAGTCGAGTGCGGCGCCGAAAGCGATGCTGTCGCCGTAGTTCGGGGTGCCCGCTTCAAACTTCCAGGGCAGCTCATTCCACGAAGTTTTGTCGTCGCCCACCTGGAGGATCATGTCTCCGCCAAATTGAAACGGCGGCATGGCTTCCAATATCTTGCGACGGCCCCAAAGCACTCCGATTCCCGTGGGACCGCACATCTTATGGGCGGAGAAGGCCACGAAGTCCACGTCTTTCCAATCGCGCAGGTCCACGGGCAGGTGGGCCATGGCCTGGGCGGCGTCCACGATCACCAGCGCGCCGTATTTTTTGGCGAGGGCCGAGATCTCCACAACGGGATTCACTGTTCCCAGCACATTGCTCATGGCGGTGAAGGCCAAAACCTTCACCCTACCCGACTTCAGGATGCTCTCGAGCTTATTGAGATCGAGGGTGAAATCCTTTTCGATCTCCCAGATCACGAACTCGGCCTGCTTCTCAATCGCTACGGACTGCCAGGGCACGAAGTTCGAATGGTGCTCCATACGGGTGACCACGACTTTATCGCCTTGGCCGATATTCGCCCGTCCCCAAGCGAGCGCTACGAGGTTGATCGCCTCGGTGGTGCCGCGGGTGAAGATAATCTCGGCATCGTCTTTCACTCCAAGATGGCGGGCGATCTTGCGGCGGGATTTTTCGTACGCGTCGGTGGTCTCCTGCGAGAGAAAGTGCACCCCTCTGTGCACGTTGGCGTTCTGCTCACGGTAGACGCGGCTCTGGGCCTCGATCACCTGCAGCGGCTTTTGCGTGGTCGCGGCGTTATCCAAATAAACGAGCGGCTTGCCGCGCACCTCGCGGGAGAGAATGGGAAAGTCGCGGCGGTATTTGGCGGCCGGAAAAGAAACCAATGCCTTATCCATGCACGCCTCCCGCCTTATTTTCGATAAGTGTTTCAGCTCGGTCGATCAAGGATTCTGTGGGCAGGCGCTCCACCACCTTTTCCGTAAAACCGCGCACAATCATCTGCTCCGCTTCATTCCGCGGGATCCCGCGGCTCTGGAGATAATGCAGCTGCTCGAAGCTTACCGACGAAACGCTCGCACCATGGCTGCATTTCACCGCATCTGTCTTGATGATCAGTTTAGGAATCGAGTGTACGGCGCCGGAGCCCAAGAGCAGGCTTTTCGAACGCTGCGAACTCTCGCAGTCCGCGGCTCCGTGTTTGACCTCGATCTGCCCGTTGAAGACGGCCTTGGCCTTCTCGGCCATCACAAACCAGTAGTCCATCTGCGAGCGCGAGCCTGCGCTCTCGTGGCGCACGTCCAGCCAGAAGTCAAAATGCTGCTGGCCGTCCCCTCTCGCCGCGGCCTGCGCCTCAAGCGAAGCCCCCTCACCTGACAGGTGAACTTCCTGGCGCACCTGCACCAGTTTCCCGCCGAGATGCAGGGGGGTGAGCTTCAGCTCTGCGCCTTCGGCGAGCTCCACCCTCTGGCGGATCACGGCCTCGGTATTCCTTCCGAGCTGCTGGAGCGTCACCCAATGCAATTTGCTGTTCCTGCCCAGACGCACTTCCACGAGCTCGCCGCAGAACCGTGCGGCCTCGTCGCTCCAGCTTTCCTGAACCAGTACCAGCTCTGCTCCCTCTTCCAGCACGATCAGATGGCGGGAATGTTCCTCCGCCTCCATGGCATGGGTCACGAAGCGCAGGGGCTTGGCCACCTTCACGCCCGCAGGCACATGCAGGAAGGCCCCGTTCCTCCAGCGGGCGCCGGTCAGCTGGGCGAATTTATCATCGCGGAAAGAGTTGTCATCCTTCAAGCGCGAGCGAAGGGGATCAGAACCGAGGGCCGCGGCCCGGAGAATGTCGGTAAAGAGAAAGCCGGGAGTGGCACCCAGGAAGCGAGCCTCTTCCCCTTCCAGCAAAAGCAACGCCAGCTCGTCGGAATCCAGCTTTGCCAGGTCGGAAGGCAAAGGAGACCCGGTGGCCGTTCCCGTTTCCGCCGGCTTATACTCCAAAGGCGTGAAACGGAAGTTCTCGTCCTTCCCCGTGGGAAAAGGAAGCGAGCGGAAACGTTCTTCCGCCTGGTTTCTCGCGATCTGCAGCCAATCGGCGCTCATCCGTCCCTCAGTTCAAACTCGCGGCCTTGCCGCCTTCAAGCCACTCGTAGCCACGTTCCTCGAGCTCGAGGGCCAGCTCCGCGCTCCCGCTCTTCACGATGCGGCCGTCGATGAAAACGTGCACGAAGTCGGGGCGTACATGCGACAGCATGCGCTGGTAGTGCGTGATCAGCAGAATGCCTTTCTGCGGGCTGCGCGCCCCTTCGATGCTTTCGGACACTCTCCGGAGCGAATCGATGTCGAGGCCGGAATCGGTTTCGTCGAGCACCATCATTTTCGGCTGAAGCAGCCGCAGCTGGAGAGTCTCGAGCCGTTTTTTCTCACCGCCCGAAAAGCCCTCGTTCAGGAATCTCGTCATGAAGGAGTCAGGGATGTCGATCTTGGTCATCTCCTCCTTGATGAGCTTGCGCACGTTCTTGGGCTCCACTTCACCCTTACGCACGGAGAGAATCGCCGAACGCAGGAACTGGGCTACCGTAACGCCGGGCACAGCCACGGGATACTGAAAGGCCAGGAACAACCGACGGCGGGCGCGCTCGTCGGGCGGCAAAGCTAAGATGCTCTCGCCTTCAAGCAGGATGTCTCCCCTGGTGACCTTGTATTTGGGGTGGCCCATGATGGTGTTCGAGAGCGTGGTTTTGCCCGAGCCGTTCTTGCCCATGATCGCATGCACTTCGCCGGGAAGTATCTTCAGGGAAACACCGTGGAGCACTTCCTTCCCTTCGACCTCGACGGCCAAATCCCGGATTTCCAAAAGCGGTAGTATCGTGCCCATCATTCCTTGCTCCCATGGGAAAAATTGCCGGACAGCCGCGCCCGCAGGCGCTCGGCTTCTGTTTTTGCGAACTGCTCCACTCTGAATTTGGTCTCCGCCTCGGTGCGCGACAAATCGCCCAAGGTGAGATGCTCCAGTACGGAATCGAAGTAGCCTGAAAGCACATTAAATACGGGGCGCACCGAGCAGTCCTTCAGATGCACGCACTCAGCCTGGAGGCCGCGGTACTGGTCGCAGTGGCCCGTCTTGCTCTCACGGACGGCTCCGAACACCGCCTTGATGGAAATCTCCTCAGGCGCGCGCACCAGCCGGAAGCCGCCTTGCATGCCGCGGGAAGCGGAAACCAGGCCGGCTTTGCGGAAAAGATGCAGGATCTTGCTGGCATATTGTACGGAAATCCCTTCGCGCTCGGCCACCTGGGAGGCGGCGAGCACGGAGCCTTCGGGCTGGGACGCTAACTGCAAAGCGCAGCGCAATCCGTATTCTTCTACGGCAGAGATGTGCATAGTTGGGTTCTACTCCTCACCCCCCTTAAAATCAATACTGGGGAGTATTAATTGAGCTAAGTTTGCGAGCCGAAAGGGCCTTTATAACCTACTGAAACTAGATGTTTTTTCCGGCCTTTGCTAGGCTCGATCCCACGATGGAAGCCCGCGACCTAGCCAAGAATCCTCTCGAACAGTTCCAGCACTGGCTGCGCGAGGCCGAGGTGGAAAGCGGCCTGGAGTTCCCCAATGCCATGGCCCTGGCCACAGTAGGAAAAAACGGCCGACCCTCGGTGCGCATGGTGCTTCTCAAAGGCGTAAACAAAAACGGTTTCGTCTTCTTCACCAACTACCAGAGCCGCAAAGGAAAAGATTTGAGCGCTAATTCACAGGCCGCGCTCTGCTTCTATTGGGAGAAGCTCGGTATCCAGGTTCGCGTGGAAGGCAAGGCCCGAAAGATCCCCAAAAAAGAATCCACCGACTACTTCCACACCCGCCCGCGCGGAAGCCAGATCGGCGCCTGGGCCTCGCCCCAAAGCCGGGAACTCGAATCGCGGGCCCAGCTCGAAGAGCGCGTGAAGGAACTGCAGGCACGTTTCCAAGACGAAAAATCCATCCCCCTCCCCCCGGATTGGGGCGGCTTCCGCCTCGTGCCCGACCGGATCGAGTTCTGGAAAAACGGCCTCAACCGCCTGCACGACCGCTTCGAGTACGTGCGCAGCGGAACCAAATGGAAGGTGCGCCGGCTGGCGCCTTAGTATGCCTAAAATCTCCTCCTTGCTTCTGATCAGCGCTCTTCTTCCAGCCATCCTTTCGTCCTGCGCGCTCGTTCGCCCCTGCGAATGGGGCGAGGATCGTTGCGAATGGAGCAGGCGGAACCAGCCTGTGCTGCCCGAGGGAGTTTCGGCGGAGGACGCCGCCGCCTCAAGCACCCACCATGCAATGGGCTACCACTACGCCATTGCCACCCAGGGGGCGCACGCCTCCACCGCTGCTGATGAAATGTTTTCCCAAGGCGGAAATATCATCGACGCCGCCGTGGCCGTGTCCTTCGCAATTTCCGTGGAACGCCCGCAGAGCACCGGCATCGGCGGCGGCGGCTTCCTGCTCTTTCATGACGCCAAAACAGGCAAAACATACGCCGCGGATTTCCGGGAACGCGCGCCCCTGCTCGCGTCCCGAAATATGTACCTTGATGCCAAGGGCGAGGTGATTCCGGGAAAATCCCTCAACGGAGCCCTCTCCGTGGCCACGCCCGGCCTCGTCGCGGGCCTGGTGGAGATCCAGAAAAAATGGGGCAAGCTTTCCCTCGCGCAGGTAATAGCGCCGGCGATCCGCATCGCCGAACAGGGCTTCAAAGTTCCGGCCTCGCTCGCCCGCGCTCTCGAGTGGCGCAAGGGAGAGCTCGCAAAAGACCCAGCCGCCAAGGCTATTTTCCTCCACGCAGACGGCTCCCCGTACAAGGAAGACGAGATCCTGGTACAGAAAGATCTCGCGCAAACGCTCAAAGGCATCGCCTTCCGCGGCCGAGCCGGTTTCTACAAAGGCAAGGTGGCCAAGGCGATCGTCGAAGGTCTGCGCCAGCAAGGCGGCATCCTCCGGCAAAAAGACCTCGACCAATACAAATTGAAATGGCGCGAACCCGTGCATGGCACCTTCGGCGGATTGGAACTTTTCAGCATGCCTCCTCCGAGTTCCGGCGGAATCCATGTGCTCCAGATCCTGAATATGCTCGAGAATGAAAAGCTCGGCGAGCTCGGATTCTTTTCCGCGCAGGCGATCCATCGCACGGCCGCGGCCATGCAGCTCGCCTTCGCGGATCGGGCGGTGTACCCGGGCGACCCTGACTTCGTGAAAGTACCCACGAAAAAATTGATCTCGAAAGCTTACGCCCTGGAAAGACGCCTGCTGATCGACGAAAAACGCGCCAAACCTTCCAGCGAGATTCAGGCTGGAAATGCCGGAAAAGCCGAATCTCCCGAGACCACCCACTTCTCGCTCATGGATGCCGGCGGCAATGCCGTCTCCTCCACCCAGACGATCAACTACGGCTTCGGGTCGGCAGTGGTGGCTCCGGGCACGGGAGTGCTCCTCAACGACGAGATGGACGACTTCTCCGTAAAACCCGGGGCACCGAACGCCTATGGCGCCGTCGGGGGCGAAGCCAATGCGATCGCTCCGGGGAAAACCCCTCTAAGCAGTATGTCGCCCACCATTATTCTTCAGAACGGCAAAGCCATCATGGCCGTGGGTGCCCCGGGCGGCACCCGCATCATCACCTGCGTGGCGCAGACGATCCTGAACCGCTTTGCCTACGGCATGACGAATTACAATGCAGTGGCATCTATGCGTATCCACCACCAATGGCTGCCCGACCAGCTTGAGATCGAAATGCCAGGGCCGAGCCCTTCCGTGCGCAAAGAGCTGGAGCAGATGGGCTATCGGCTGAAGGTCGAACCGAGAGTGAACCCCTGCCGAACAGAGTCCGTGGAGCGCCAGCTGCCTTTGGAAGATGGCAACAAGCTGGTTCTCTTCAGCGCCTCCGACCCCCGGGACAGCGGGCGAGCGCTGGCGAAGTAATCCGG
>DATBTF010000104.1:0-7404 GCA_036559405.1 Bdellovibrionota bacterium | reverse complement strand
AAGAATTGGGAGATTTTAAGAAGAGGAAATAAAAAAACACCAAGCCGGGAGGGGGGGTGGCTTGGTGTTTTGAGGGAATAAGTAGTCGTTTTTCCCGAAGCTAAAATCTTTCTATGGAGGGGAATATTCCTTTTGGTGGCAAGGAAATAAAAGACGCCCCAAGAAAAACGACTGCTTATGCGGCCAAACTCTTTTTGGCGATATGTCCTCTCTAGAGCAACGAGCATGCCAAATTAGAGGCAGCACTCTTCTGAATTTTCTCCCTTTCTTTCATTTTCTTACTCTAGTTCGATTCAATAATTTTCATACCTTTGCTTTGCGTCAAAGTTAATGCAAGGCATCAATATTTTTCTTCATGGTTCCAATTTGGGTGAGGGCAGATGGATTCGGTGGGACCAGTTTCTTTTTGGAACTAGCCAAAAAGAAATTTGTTTAGATGTGTGAGCAGGAGTTTCGGATCTTCGACATTGCAGGAATGTCCGCGGCCATCGAGTGCCAGAAATTTTCCTCGCGGTAGTGATTGCGCCAGCTCACGGGAGGCTTCGAGCGGCAGCACCCAGTCCTTCGTTCCGTGCAGAACCAAAACCGGATGGAAAATCTGCGGCAGATCTGAGCGGATGTCCGCGGCCTGCAACATGCGTGGCACGCCCTGCCAGATCAGCGGGTGCACGCCGAAAGCGTCGTCGACAATCCTGGATCCGAGCTCGGCATCAGGAAAGCCGCCGTGAATGGTGCTCTCGATGATTTTCTCGCATTGTGGGCGGTTGCGGCTCATGTCCAGGTAACCTTCCAGCCGTTCTGGGGTGGTTTCGAGTCCGTCGGCGCTCACAGGATTGATCAGCAAGGCGCGGGAAAATAAATCTGGCGCGCTTCGCAGGCAATGCAGGGCGATCAGCCCTCCGGTGGAATGGCCGACCACTGCGGCCTTGGAGATGCGCAGATGGTGTAGCAGCTCGATATAGTCTTCGGACAGATCAGGAAGATTCAGCTCGGACTCATCGGTGAGGCCGCTGCTGCGCCCGCAGCCGCGCCATTCCGCGCAGAGGAGGCGGCCGTTTCTGTTCGGCTTGTTTTCCTGTCGAAGAGCATTGGCTAAGGGCAGCCACCAGGCATTGGAGGCAAGGTTGCCGTGAATGCAAAGCGTGTCTGCGGGTACGAGACCCTCGAAGAGCTCGTAGTGCATCCGGAAGTTATTTCGTTCGAAAAACGGCAAGCGGCCCTAGAGCGTGAGCGCCCCATCCACGCTGATCGTTGTGCCCGAGATATATCCGGCTGCTTCCGAAGAGAGGAAGAGAACGGCATTGGCGATGTCTGAAGTTTTTCCGAGGCGCTGGAGTGGCACTTTCGAAGCCATTCCCTGCAGCACTTCGGCGGGCATCGATTCCGTCATCTTCGTGGAGATGAAACCGGGGGCCACGGCATTCACCGTAAAGCCGGATTTGGCGAACTCGCGCGCCCAGGTCTTGGTCATTGCGATCACGCCCGCTTTGGCGGCGGCATAGTTCGTCTGGCCGAAATTTCCGAAGAGGCCCACGATGCTGGAGATATTGATGATGCGCTTATGAGCCGAGGTGGCATTGAATTTTTCGAATAGGCTCTTGGTTACCGTGAAAACGCCGGTAAGGTTGGTGGCGATAACGGCATCCCATTCGTCGGCCGTCATCTTTTTGAAGCTTTTGTCGCGGGTGATGCCGGCATTATTAACAAGAATATCGAGCGCGAAAGGCAGATTTTTCGCGGCTTCGTCGCAACTAGAGCTTTTACTCACGTCCACCTTGGAGAACACGGCTTTCTCGCTGAATTTTTTCAGCTCCTGCTTGGCCGCCTCCAATGCCCCGTCGCTATAGTCCCAGATCGCCACGCGGGCGCCTGATTCGAGGAAGGTGCGGGCGATTTCAAAGCCGATGCCTTGTGCGCCGCCGGTTACGAGTACTGTTTTGCCCTGGAATTGATATTGAATATTCATGTTTGAATGGTATACCCGCTATGTTTAGAATCCGTCAAGGCAAGGGCGGAGCGTCGACGGAAAAACAGCGGGCAAAGTGGTGTTTTTGCTCTAATTGTGACGCCCGGAAGTTCTGGCTAATCTAACTGGGAGGGAATCAAGAATGAGAAAATCTTACATCGCGGCTACGGGCCTTTATCACCCGGAGAAATTGGTTCCTAACTCTTATTTCAACGAACTCTATAAACAAGATATCGACACCTTCCTGCGGGAAAAGCGCAACATCCGCCAGCGATATTTCATGGCGCCCGAGCAGGCCACGAGCGATCTGATCATTCCCGCCGTAGAGCAGGCACTCCAGAAAGCGGCTATTAAAAAAGATGAGGTGGATCTGCTGATCGTTGCCACCGACACTCCTGATTATCTTTCCCCCTCCACCGCATCGGTGGTGCAGCACAAGATGGGCCTTGTGAATGCGGGCACCTTCGATCTGAACTCGGCCTGCGCCGGCTTCGTGACCGCGCTCGACGTGGCGTCCAAATACATCCAGAGCGACGAGAAGTACCGCAACATCGTGGTGGTGGGCGCATACGGGATGACCAAATACCTCAATATGGACGACTACAAAATCGCCTCGCTCTTTGCCGACGGCGCGGGCGCGGTGGTGGTGAAAGCAACGGAAAAAGATTCCGACCCCGGCATCATGGCATCGAAGCTTTTCACCCTGGGCGAGTTTTACGATTATATGGGCGTGTACGGGGGCGGTACGGCCAAGCCGATCACGAAAGAGTCGATCGACAGGAAGGAGCATCTGCTCAACTTCGCCAAAAAGATCCCGCTGGAAACGAACTCGGTGCACTGGCCCCGGCTGGTGCGCCTGCTTCTCGACCGCACCGACCGCAAGCTGGAAGAGGTGAAGCATTTCTTCCTCACCCAGATCAATATCGGCACTATCGAGGCGGCGATGGACGCCCTCGGCGTGAACCGCGCCCTGAGCCACAACATCATGGACCGCTACGGCTATACCGGCTCGGCTTGCATTCCCATGGCAATCGCCGATGCGGCGGCCCAGCACAAACTAAAAAAAGGCGATTTTTTGATGCTCGTGGGCTCCGGGGGCGGAGTTGCCATGGGCGCGATGGCGCTTGAATGGGCTTACGACACCTGAGGGTTGAGTGACGAACCACGATAGCATCGAGATCGATTGGCTGAAGCGCTGGGCGATGCACGCCCCGCGGAACGTGGCATTGCGCTGCGCGGACAGCAATCGTTCCTTCACCTACCGTGAGCTCTTTGAGCGTTCCTGCTCTCTGGCCGCCAGCCTCCAGCGGAAGTACGGAATCAATAAGGGCGACCGCGTGGCGGTGCTGGCTTTGAACGAGCCGGAAACGATTTTCCTGTTCTTCGCCCTGCAGCGCTTGGGAGCAATGCTGGTGCCGGTGAACTTCCGTTTCTCCTGCCGCGAGATCGACCATGTGCTGCGGGATTCGGAGCCCAAGCTGTTCATCCATCAGCAAGCCTTTGCGGATGCTGTGACCAAACTGGAATGCAAGCCGAAGCAGGTTTTGCCTTTTGAGGGCAGCGATGGATTTTGTGAGCTGGTGTTCGCGAAATCCGCCTCTTCTGTTGTTGAAGTTCAGGGTTCGTTTGCCGATCCCGTAATGATTCTTTACACCTCTGGCACCACGGGCTCGCCAAAGGGAGCGCTCATCACGAACCAGATGCTGTTCTGGAACTCGGTGAGCACGGGCCTGCGCTTGAATATCACCCAAAACGACTCCGCCGTGATTTTTCACCCGTTCTTCCATACATCGGGCTGGAACGTGCTTACGACTCCGTTTTTTCATCACGGAGCTAAGATTGTTCTTCTGAAAAAATTTGATCCGGCCCGCGTGCTTGAGCTTTGCGAGCAGGAGAAAACCACGATTCTTTTCGGCGTGCCCACAATGATGGACCGCATGGCACGGGCGGAATCGTTCGCGAAGACGAATTTCCAAAGCGTTCGCTATGCCGTGGTGGGGGGAGAGCCGATGCCGGTGGATCTCATCAATACCTGGGCGGAGCGTGAGATTCCCGTGCGCCAGGGCTTCGGTCTTACGGAATTCGGCCCGAACTGTTTCTCATTGAGTGAAGAGGATGCGATTCGGAAAAAAGGTTCGATCGGTTCGCCTAACTTTTACGTGGACGTGAAAATCGTGGATGCATCGGGACGCGAAGTGGCCGTGAACGAGATCGGCGAGCTTTGCTTGCGTGGTCCTGCCTGTACTCCGGGTTATTGGAGGAATGAGGGCGCCACCAGGGAAGCCATCCGCGACGGCTGGTTCCATACGGGTGATCTCGTGAAACGCGATGCCGAGGGATACTTCTACGTGGTGGGCCGCCGCAAGGAGATGTATATCTCCGGAGGCGAGAATGTGTATCCCGCCGAAGTGGAGCAGTACCTGCGCACGCATTCCCTGATCCGCGAAGTGGCTGTTGTTGGAGTCAAGGACGCCACCTGGGGAGAAGTGGGCCGCTGTTTCTATTCTACGGAAAGCGGCGCCTCCCTTACCGAGTCCGAGCTGAAAGAATTCTGCCAGTCAGGTCTGGCCAAATACAAAGTGCCGAAATCTTTCCTGCATATGGCGGAACTGCCTAAGGGCGATAGCGGGAAGATCTTGAAGCGGGCGCTCAGCTAGCGGCCGTGGCCGCACCAGGAAAAGTCCCACGTTCCATCTGATGATATTGACCAGCAATAGCCGTTTGGGTAATTGCGGGCCGGATAGTGGCGTCCATTGTGGACATATCCATAGGGACCGCGGCGTTTTTCGTCGCAGTAGCCGTAGGCGCGGTCGATGCATCTGCGGTTGAAGAGGGAAGTTTCAATTTGCTCCGCTGCGTGGGCGGGAATGGGAGCGTGGAGGCCCGTCAGCCCGAGCAGGGCAGATAGTTTGAGAATGTTCAGATTCATGGCTTCTCTCTTTCTGTGCTTATAGATTTATTGCGATCAAAAGTTGTTGTTGCAATAGCCTCCATAGCTACAGTCATGGGGTAAACTGCGGTCGTAGTAGTCACGACGATAACCGTATCCGCGGTGTTCATGTCCGCCGCGGTATCTATAGCCACGACAGAAACCGAAAGCTTCGGGATTTTCGCCGCGATTGGCATCCAAGTCAGCCGAAGGATCGGTTGGTTCAGCCACAACGTTTTGGTCGTGCGCATAAACGGGGAGGGGAGTGTGGAGCCCCGTGACCCCGAGCAATGCGGTTAGTTTGAAGACGTTCAAGTTCATGGTTCCTCCATTTCATGAGCGTTATCCGCTCATGACTGCCATCTTGGCACAGGAGAAAATCGGATCACAAGGGGGCGCGGCCCATAGCGTCAGGGGGGAATTTTCGCGGACTGCGGTAAAAAAGCGCGGCCGCAGGGCCGCGCTTTCTTCTGGCTAAGAAAATCCTGATTTAGTTAGTAGCAGAGAACATAACGGCCGTAGTAGTCGGACCAACACCAGTTGCGTCGATATCCGCCGCCCCACCAGCCGCCGCCCCAACCCCAGCCCCAGTTGTTGTTCCAGCCGTGACCATGTCCATGTCCGTGACCATGTCCGTGACCATGTCCGTGGCCGTGGCCACCATGACCGTGACCGCCCCAGCCACGTCCGCCGTGGCCGTGGCCACCGTGACCGTGACCGCCATGTCCGCCATGGCCATGTCCGCCATGGCCGTGTCCACCACCGTGACCGTGACCACTGCGGGTTTGCAGCTGCATGGCCTGGTCATGGGGGCCTTGGGGTTTCTGAGAGTCTTCCGGATTCTGCGAAGCC
Organism: Bdellovibrionota bacterium; assembly: GCA_036559405.1. Taxonomy (GTDB): domain Bacteria; phylum Bdellovibrionota; class UBA1018; order CAIPTA01; family CAIPTA01; genus JAKFYM01. The sequence goes on along the minus strand of DATBTF010000104.1, from coordinate 1,657 downwards.
TCGGATTCAGGAGCATTGACGGTGGTATCGTCCAAAATATCCGGCTGCAGAACTTCGAGGTCCTCTGAGTTCGGAAGGGTCAGAGTCGCTTCGTCGTTAGGTGCCTGGCCGCCCGCACTGGGTTCTTCAGCCCATGCGGGCTGAAGATGCACGAGCGCGATGATTGCCAAAGCGCTATAGATCTTCGTTCTTACTGTAGGCATGGTTTCTCCTTTCAAGAGCGGTGATTCGCTCGGGAAAGGGATGCTGTCATCCACGGCAGAGCGACTGCAAGGGAGCGCGGCTGATCGTTCCACTGAAGAATTCCAGAAAGCGGCGCTCGCTTTCGCCGCGCCTCTTTCTGATTAAAGAGCTATCCGTCTAGAAAAGGTTCAACCCGGGGCGGCTTTGTTACAGGGGTTTCGCATGAAAGCCCTGGAACCAGCGATCGATCCTATCGACGATCTCGTCCGTTCTTTCGCTTCGGAAAAAAACGCTATGGTCACCGTCGGGAATCATCTCAAGCTCGGCTTTTCTTTGGAGGGCTTTCAGCTTGGCGGCCATCATCACAGCCTGGATGGGGGCGACGTTCACGTCTTTGTCGCCCTGAAGGATGTATACGGGCGCGAAGATCTTTTCTGGCCAGTAGCAAGCGGAACGGGAGGCGAGCGCTTCTTTCTTTTTTGTCGCGTAGTCGGGAATCAACTTCTCATAGACATTTTTTTCGAACTCCGGCCAGTCGGCCAGGCCTTGCTCCAGATCGCATTCCCCGGCGAGCACGGCGGCCGCATTGAACTCGTGGGACCCCTTCAGCGTAAGGTAAGTCATCATCCCGCCGCGAGAATGTCCCATGATGTAGATGCGGGAGGAGTCGGCCTGGGGCAGGGTGCGGGCCACCAGGAGGATGTTGCGGACGTCGTCTACGTCCGCGCCGCCAAATTCGTCGGCGCCTTCGCCTCCGGCCACGCCTCTATATTGGGTGGCGGCAATCACGTAGCCTCTCTGCACGAACTTGTGGAGCCAGAGAAGGTCGTGGATGCTGAGGCTGCCGTAGTTGCGGTTGCCTCCGCGATTGAAGATCAGGATGGGGCGGGGCCCCCGCGCTGAAGCGCGTGGTACGAGCGTATAGCCCTTCACCCGGAGCCCGTCGCTGAGATAGGTGACCTCGCGCACCAGGGCTGTTTCCGCCATCGTGTGAGCTTGAGGCGCTATCGTGTTCTCGTAGAACTCTTTGACGTCCGGGCGCTGGAGAAATCCCGATTCCTCAAACGGAGGCAGCACGTATTCGTGTTGGGTCAACACGGTTCCGTTTTCTTGGGCCAGGCACGGAAGGGAAAATAGGAGGGAGAGGGCCAGTCCAAACATAAGCACCTTCTTAAGAAATTCAGCTACTTATATAAAAGTAGTCTAAAAAAGTCAAGAAAAATAGGGCTCAGCCCTGGTGGAACTCTCTTTTTAACTTATGCTTCTTCTCTTGGCGGTGGAGCGCGATCTCCACGAGCTTGGTGAGCAGCTCCTGGGGCTTGATGCCGGAGGCTTCCATCATCTTGGGGTACATGCTGATCGAGGTGAAGCCGGGGATGGTGTTGATCTCGTTCAGCAGCGCTCGGCCGCTGGTGCGCTCGAGGAAGCAGTCGACGCGCGCATAGCCCGCGGCGTCGACGGCGCGAAACGCGGC
>DATBTF010000103.1:0-15894 GCA_036559405.1 Bdellovibrionota bacterium | reverse complement strand
CGCTCCGCATTGCTTTCCCTCGATTTCTATTATTATTAAATAAAATCAATAGCTTAAATTCCATATTGCTTTTGTCTTCCATTATGGTAAACTGGTTTATATTACAAACTAGTTTATGGGAGGACCTATGAACCACGATCCGCTTCTTCAGCAAGCTCTACAGGACCTAACCGCCATCCGCCGGGCCGTGGATGCCGCCAGCGGCAGCACAACCGGGAAGCGTCCGCGCGTGGTGGCCCATACCCACCTTCTTCTCCAAGGCATCGGCCTAGTGCTCGCCCTTGGGCTGCTGGCTTTCGAGTTTGTAAGCAACCAGACGATGAGCTGGATCCTGAGCCTTTCCCGTAAAGATCAGGAAATCGGTCTCCTGGGACTGGGCGAGGTGGCGCTTTGCCTGCCGTTCCTTGTGGGCACCATCTACTTCGTGGCGTGGCGGGCGTCGAAGCACAACGACCGCGATCTGCAGGAGTTTCTCGCAAGAAACTTTGCTTATCTGCGGAACATGAGTTTTCTCTCGGATCTCTTCGTGAAGTTCGCCATGCTTTCCCTCTCTGTGCTTTCAGGGCATGGGGAATGGGTGCCGGCCTTGCTCACGCTCTTCCTGGGCGACTATCTGCTCCAGGGCCGCTTTTTCACTTTGCCGCTGGCGGTGGCCTATCTCGTGGGTCCGCTTTGCTTCGCCGGGGCAGGGGTACTCTACCTCCACAGCAGCACTCAGCTGCTATGGCCGCTGACGATCTTCGCCCTGCTTTCGGCCATGTCAATGGTTTCCATTTATGTAGGAGGGCGCTCGCAGTGAAACCCGCCGACCTGCTCAAGAGCGCGAATGCGCTCCTGATGGATCGCGTGCGCCTCGGGATCATGGCCGCGCTGGCAGCGGCCGAGGAGCCGCTCGACTTCAACAATCTCCTCGAAAGCCTCGAGCTCAGCAAAGGCAACCTATCCGCCCATGCCGCCAAGCTCGAGGAGGGCGGACTGATCGAGGTGAAAAAGGAGTTCGTGGGCAAGCGCCCGCGCACTACTTACAAATGCACCGACATGGGCCGCAACGAGCTGCGCGTTTACCTGACGCAGGTGGAGAGCCTGCTCAAGCTGGCGCAGAAGGGATGAGAAATGCGTGCGCGATCGTTGCTGGCGTGGGCTGTGCCGCCTCTGCTCTTCTATCTCGAATGGATCGGGCTGACTGTTCTTTACTTCCTATCGCCAAGGCTGGTGAAGCAATCCGTTTGGATGGCCTGTAGCACGGCGCTTCCGGTGCTCATCCTGGCTTTCTGCCTATGGAATCTCCAGCGGCGAACGAGGAAGCTGGCGAATGGGAACGAAGAGCGTGGGCTGTGGATGAAGGTGTGGGTGTTTTCAAGTGTCTTGATGGGGCCCGGGATCAGCTTGTTGCTGATGCTCTGGTGCGGATCTAAGTAAGGATAGGAGGAATTATGGATGGCTATCGCTCATTGGTCATCTTGCTCGGGCCTGCGATTTGCACTTTGCTTGTGGCGGAGCTGCGGTTTCGGCTGGTGAAGGTGGAAGCCGGATCCGGACGCTGGTACGACTTCGCCTCTTTGGCTTGGAAAATGTTAGCGATCCTCTGGCTGTCCGGTCTCTTCGACTCTCTCGTGGCCGACTATGTTCACTCCCAAATGGGCGGCCAGCGGCCCGATGACAACTGGGCTTATTCCTTCAGGCTTTCGTTTGCCGTGATGCTTTTTATTTTGGTGCGCGGCATTCTGCGCGCCCGCCGGCGCTGGCAGCTGGGGAAAGCGGCGCCGAAGGAGCAGAAAGCTTCCTATGCATGGGGCATGATCAGCGCGGTCACCTTCTGTCTGCTTGTCGTAGGCTGCGGCATAGGGATCAAGAGTATCGCCCGAAGAACCGAAGACGTGCGGGAAATCTGCCGGATTCCCGCGGGCAGTTCCGCAGCGGAAATCATTCCCAAGGCCCTTAGCTTGAACTTTGAGAAGGGGAAGGTGAGCGGAGCGGGCATCGGCATTCGCGTTCGCTCGTCCAGCAGCGGAGAAGTGAAGGTGTTTTCAGACGACTTACAAGGGATTGATAGCGGATCGGTGACTGTGGGAAAAGTTTCTCTTCCGCCCTTTATGCGGAACTACTGCGAGATTTCTTTCGTGGACCGGAAAGTAACGGAAACGCGAACCTGGACACTCGACTGACGCTAGCCGCTCTTCAGCGCCACCGCCGCCTCGTCCAGCACGGCTCTAAACCACTGCCCGAGGGCCTGGTTCTCCGGCTGCTCGAGCTTCGGATCCCGTGCATAGATGGCGTGCGCTTCCTGTCGGGCCAATTCCAGTAATTGAGCGTCCCTAGATAGGTCGGCCAATCTAAAAGTAGGCGAGCCGCTTTGTTTGGTTCCAAAGAAATCTCCAGGCCCGCGCAGCTTCAGGTCCTGCTCGGAAATTTCAAATCCCGAGCGTGACTTCTCCAGCACCATCAAACGCACCCAGGGACTTTCGTCCTCCACGCCTAGTTCGCCGTCTTCTTCCCCAGTCACAGGCCTACGAGCGCCCGGAGGCGCCGATTCCGTCACCAAAACGCAATAGCTCTTATGCGAGCCCCGGCCTACGCGTCCGCGCAGCTGGTGCAGCTGCGACAAGCCAAAACGTTCCGAATTCTCCACTGCCATCACGGTGGCATTGGGCACATCCACTCCCACCTCGATCACGGTGGTGGAGATCAGCACATCATACTCATGCGATTTGAAAGCGCGCATAATCTGGTTTCTCTCGTTCGACGGCATCTGCCCATGCACCATCGCCACCCGCAGCCCGGCCAGGGGCCCCGAGGTCAGGCGCTCGTACTCCGCTTCCACGGAGCGGATCTTCTCCATGCCCTCTTTGTCGGAGTCCGCCACGAGTGGATAGACGATATAGGATTGCCGCTTTTCGTCGGCTTCTTTACGAACCAGATTGTACAGCCGATCACGGTCACCGCCCTTGATCACCTTCGTCACGATCTCCTGGCGGCCGGGAGGGAGCTCGTCGATGGTGGTCACATCGAGCTCGCCGAATACCGTCAACGCCAGGGAGCGGGGGATGGGAGTTGCCGTCATGGTGAGAATATGCGGAAAGTTTCCGGCAGGAGCTTTCTCTTTCAAGGCTGTCCGCTGCCGCACGCCGAAGCGGTGCTGTTCGTCGACGATCGCCATGGCCAGGCGCTGCCAGTCGACGGAATCCTGGATCAGGGCGTGAGTGCCGATCACCAGTTGGGCCTTGCCCGAGCGTACCGCTTCCTGCGCTGCCGTCTTCTCCGCCCGTGCCAGTGAGCCCGTAAGCAGCACCACCTCCACGCCCGTGCCCTCGAACACCTTGCGCGCGTTCTGGTAGTGCTGTTCCGCCAGCACCTCGGTGGGCGCCATCAGCGCCACCTGGCAGCCGTTTTCGATCACTTCACAGGCCGCGAAGAAGGCCACGAAGGTTTTGCCGCTGCCCACGTCTCCCTGCACGATGCGGTTCATTGCGGTTTTCTTCTGCAGGTCTGTCAGAATTTCCGAGATGGAGCGCTCCTGCGCGCCGGTGAGCTTATACGGCAGGTTTTTCCGCAGTTTTTGCGCCAGAAGCCCCCGCATATGCATCGCCAAAGCCGGCTCCGGCTGGATCCCGGCCCGGTCCATCAGCAGCACCAGCTGGAATTTGAAAAACTCTTCGAAAATGAGCCGGCGTACCGCCGGCGACAGATCCTCGGTGCGCGTGACTTCGAACGAAGGCATGGCCTCCGGGAAATGCATTTCCTTCAAAGACATCGCCAAAGAAGGCAGCTTATGCCGCTCGCGAAGCGATTGAGGCAGCAGATCCTCCACGATCGGAAGCCCGCTCTCCAGGCAAAGATTCATGATCTCCCGGATGAACTTCTGACTGAGCTTTTCGGAGCGCGAGTAGATGGGCACCACCCGCCCCCAGTGCAGGGACTTCGGCACGGAGAGCTTCCCAGCTAATGGCTTTTCCTTCAGTATTTCCACGTCGGGATGCACGATTTGGGGCGCGCCTTTGTATTTTTTCAGCGCTCCCTGGAAGATCGCCCAGCTGCCGGTGGTGAATTTCTCCCTCATGCCCTTATAGACGTGGAACCAGGTGCAGGTGAGCAGGTTGCCGTCGGCGCCCATGGCCACCAGCTCGAACATCGATTGCTTGCGTCCCCGCAGGGGGATTTCACGTGCACGCTCAATCCGCGCCAGCACCGAAACCTGCATTCCGTCGGGAAGGGAGACTAAATCACGGGGCTCACAGAGCCTCTGGCGGTCCTCGTAGCGGCGGGGAAAGTAAAACAATGCATCCTGCAGCGACACGATGCCCTTGCGCGCAAAGGCGGCGGCCCGCATCGGGCCTACGCCCTTGAGGTACTGGAGCGGGGTCTGGAGCGTAAGGGGACGCTTAGCGGTATTCGACGCCACAAACTTCGTAGGTGGAGCTGCCCTTAGGGGTGCTTACTTTTACCTCATCGCCCTTTTTCTTGCCGATCAGGGCGCGGGCGATCGGCGAGCCAATGCTAATCTTGTTCTTGGCGATGTCCGCCTCGTCCATGCCTACGATTTTATAGGTCACTTCGGAGCCGTTGTCGGAGTCGGTGAGCTTCACCGTGGCTCCAAAGACGATATGAGGGTAGTTGAGGCTGGATGGGTCGATCACCTGAGCGCCGGCAATCACGGCATTGATGTGCTGAATACGGCCTTCGAGGAAGCTCTGGCGCTCCTTGGCGGCCGCGTATTCGGCGTTTTCTTTCAGGTCGCCATGGGCGCGTGCCACTTCGATGGCCTGGATTACGGCGGGGCGTTCCACAGACAGCAATTGTTTGAGTTCGTCTTCCAAAAGGCGTTTGCCTTCGACGGTAATCGGAAAAACTTTCTGGTCCATTTGGGTTCTCTTTAAATCAGGGCAAGGGGTGGAAGGGGCTGAGCCCGGCTTCTGTCACTCCGTGTTTTACGCGTCGGTGATTCGCCTTGCTATAGTGAAAATTAGTAGTACTTCCCGCCTGTTTTCTGGTCAAGTTCTCCTTGTAAAACGAAAGAGTTTGATACAGATTTTATGGATAAAGGAGAAAAAATGGCTCAAAAAGTCTACAAATCCGGCATCAAACGCGAAAAGGGTTACCTCTACTTCATCGATAAGAAGGGGAACGTCTGCAAAGTAAAAATGGCCCGTGGGGGTTCTGGCGGACGCGGCGGACCTGTAACGCTCGTAAAAGCCGGCATCAAGAGGATGAGCGGTTATCTTTATTTCATCGACAAGCAGGGCGATGTAGCCTGCGTAAAAATGTCTCGTGGTGGCCGCAAGAAAAGCAAAAAGAAAGCCGCCAAGAAGACCAAGAAAAAAGCTACGAAGAAGAAAGCGCGTCGTAAGAAGCGTAAGTAAGCTTAGGTAGTTTTTAGAGAATGGGCGCCCCGAAAGGGCGCCTATTTTTTTGTCCGAATTTTGGCTTCGCTGCGGTTGGTTTCGCGCCATGGAGCCGAAATAAACAAGAATTATCAATGCAGAGCCGGAAAGCAGTTGGACTCGACCTCGCAGAATATGTAGAGGGCTTCGCCTAAGGTCGTTTCGCAATGCGACTTCAGCGCTGAAGTCGCATTGCGGCACTACTTCTTCTTAAACAGCGCATCGGCAGCGCTTTTGAGATCCGTCTTCATGGGCCCGCCCGTGCCCACGCCCCCTTCACGAGCCTGGAACCACTCGCAGAAGTTGCCCTTCTCTTTGTCTACTTGGCGGCCCGCCTGCTCTTCGCGGCATTCGTTGTTGCAGGAGCGGTCGTAGTGTTTGCAGTTCCGGCAGCAGCGGGTGGCGGCCCCGCAGTCGCAGCTGTCCTGCCTTCCTAAGTTGTTCTCCGCAATCGCCTTACCGCATTTGAAGCAGTTTACGCTCACAGCGGGGAAACCTGCAGGTCGTCACGCGAGACTTCCAGCGCCTTCAGCAGGGCGAAAGCTTCGGAAACCGTCGTCAGGCAGGGCGTTTTTGTTTCGAGCGAGGTGCGCCGGATCAGGTAGGAGTCCTGCACGGCTTTCTCATCGCTAGTCGTGTTCACTACCAGCGCGAACTCACGCAGCTTGATCATGTCCACGCAGTTAGGTGAACCTTCCTGGATTTTCTTTACCAGCGTGGTTTCTACTCCATGCTCTTTGAGGAAGGCATGCGTGCCCTTGGTGGCGTAGATCTCGAGGCCAAAGCGTATCAATTCCCTGGCGAGAGAAAGGGCCGCGCGCTTGTCTTCGTCCCGCATGGAGAAGAATACTTTACCGTGGTGGGGCAGCTGCATGCTGTTGCCGATCAGGGCTTTGGCGAAGGCAGCACCAAAGGAGCGGGCCCGTCCCATCACCTCGCCCGTGGAGCGCATCTCGGGACCGAGGATGGTGTCGGTATTGTCGAAGCGGTGGAAGGGAAACACAGCCCCTTTCACGTGGTATTGGTCGAGCTTATCGTCGAGCGCGGGCGGAAGTTTGAACTCCTTCAGCTTGCGTCCGAGCATCACCTGGGCAGCGATTTTGGCGAGCGGTTTGCCTACGGCCTTGCTCACGAAAGGCACCGTACGCGAGGCCCGCGGATTCACTTCAAGCAGGTAAAGCTCGTCGTCCTGCACGGCGAACTGGGCGTTCATCAGCCCGCGCACATTGAAGGCCATCGCAAGTTCGCAGGCGGCGCGGCGGATGCGCTCCACCGTGCTTGGGCCGAGCGAGAAGGCGGGAATCGCGCAGGAGGAGTCACCGGAATGGATACCGGCTTCCTCGATATGCTCCATCACGCCGCCCACCACGGTATCGTCCCCGTCGCAGAGAACGTCCACGTCCACCTCGATCGCGTCGCGGAGGAAGCGGTCCATGAAGAGCGGGCGGTCTTCGCTCACCACCATCGCCTCTTTGGCGAACTGGCGGAGCGATTCCTCGCCATAGGCCACCTTCATGGCCTGGCCGCCGAGCACGTAGGAGGGACGCACGAGCACGGGATAGCCCAGGCTTTTCGCGAGGGCCACGGCCTCGTCGATGGTACGCACGGTTCCGTTCTCGGGTTGGCGGAGACCGAGTTTTTTGACGGTAGCTTCGCAGCGCACGCGGTCTTCGGCCATGTCGATGGCGTTCACCGAGGTGCCGAGGATCGGCAGCCCGCCTTTTTCGAGCGCCTGGGCGATCTTCAGAGGAGTCTGGCCGCCGAACTGCACGATCGCGCCCATCGGCTTCTCCATGCGGGCGATCTCGAGCACGCTCTCGGTGGTCACCGGCTCGAAGTAGAGGCGGGAGGAGACGTCGAAGTCGGTGCTTACCGTTTCGGGGTTGCAGTTCACCATCACTACCTTGTAGCCCGCTTCCCGCAGGGTCATGGCGGCGTGTACGCAGCAGTAGTCGAACTCGATGCCTTGTCCAATCCTGTTCGGACCGCCTCCGAGAATCATCACGGTGCGTTCGGTGGGCGCCAGAATCGGATTCTGCTCGAGCGGGATGGGCGCCTCGCGCCAGCAGTTCTGGTAGGTGGAGTAAAGGTAGGGCGTGAAAGCCTCGAACTCGGCGGCGCAGGTATCCACGGCGCGGTACTGCGGGTGCAGTTTCAGCTTCAGCCGGAGCGCGCGCACCTCGGTGTCTTTAGTTCCGAGAATTTCGGCGAGGTAGCGGTCCGAAAAGCCAAACGCCTTCACGCGTCCGAAAGCCTCGCGCTTCTGCTCGAACATCTTTTTGGCCTTGTCCCAGCCCAGAGCGGAAAGCTCTTTTTCCACTCCGACGATTTCGACCAGCTGGCGCAGGAACCAGGGATCGAAGTGCGTGGTCTTGGCCAGCTCTTCCACCGACACGCCCTGGCGGAGGGCCGAGGCGATGTAGTGCACGCGCATGTAGTGGGATTTGCCCAGGAAGCGCAGGAGCTCCGCTTTGCGGTCGGCTGTAAGAGGCTCGGCATCGAACTCGGTCTGCCGCAGCCAGACATGCTTGTTTTCCATCGAAGCCATGGCCTTCAGAAAAGCTTCCTTGAAGGTGGAGCCCATGGCCATCGCCTCGCCCACGCTTTTCATCGTGGTGTTGAGGATGGGGGTGGAGCGGCTGAATTTTTCGAAGTCGAAGCGCGGGATTTTCACTACCACGTAGTCGAGGGTGGGCTCGAAGCTCGCGGGGGTGGAGCGGGTCACGTCGTTGGTCAACTCGTTCAGCGTATAGCCCACGGCCAGGCGCGCGGCCACCTTGGCGATCGGGAAGCCGGTGGCCTTGGAGGCCAGGGCGGAAGAGCGCGAAACCCTCGGGTTCATCTCAATCACGATCACGCGGCCGGTTTTTGGATTCACGGCAAATTGAATATTGGAACCGCCGGTGTCCACGCCGATCTCGCGGATCACGCGGATCGACTGATCGCGCAGCACCTGGTACTCGGCGTCGGTGAGCGTCTGGGCCGGCGCCACGGTGATGGAGTCGCCCGTATGCACGCCCATCGGGTCGAGGTTCTCGATCGAGCAGACGATGATCACGTTGTCGTTCCGGTCGCGCACCACCTCGAGCTCGTATTCCTTCCAGCCGATCAGGCTTTCTTCCACCAGCACCTCGTGCACGGGGGAAAGTTCAAGGCCGCGCTTGAGGAAAGTGGTGAACTCCTCCTGGTTGGTGGCGATTCCTCCGCCTTCGCCGCCGAGGGTGAAGGACGGGCGCAGGATCACGGGGTAGGGGATCTCGCGCACCGTATCGAGGCCTTCCTCGATGCTCTTCACGGTGCGGCTTTTGGGCACGTCGAGCCCGGCGCTCAGCATCGCTTTTCTGAACAGTTCGCGGTCTTCCGCTTTCTTGATGGACGTAATGTTCGCGCCGATCAGCTCCACTTTGTATTTGTCGAGAATGCCCTTCGCGGCGAGCTCCACCGTGAGGTTGAGCGCCGTCTGGCCGCCCATGGTGGGCAGGATAGCGTCGGGGCGCTCCTTCTCGATCACCTTCTCGAGGAAATCGACGGTGAGCGGCTCGATGTAGACCGCGTCGGCCGTCTCGGGATCCGTCATGATAGTTGCCGGGTTCGAGTTCACCAGGATGGTGCGGTAGCCTTCGGCCCGCAGCGCACGCAGCGCCTGGTTCCCCGAGTAGTCGAACTCGCAGGCCTGGCCGATCACGATCGGTCCGCTGCCGATCACAAGGATGGATTTTAGGTCTGTACGTTTAGGCATGGTTGTCTCCCGAAACCTGGAACATCATTTGAGCCCGTCCGCGCTCGCCGAGGCGGGCTCGATCTTGTAAGGGCTGTGTTCGTTGAACTCTTTCACGGCGTTCACTAGCTCTTCCTTGGCTTTGCTGCTGTTGCGCCAGCTGAGGAAGGTGGTACCGAGAAAGAGGCCGCCGAACCCCCACTCGAATTTTTTGTAATCCCGGATCTGAACTTCGTTGGTCAGCCGCGACTCGAGCAGCTTCGTCACTAGAAGGGCGCTCACGAAGATGCTGGCGATGATCGTCTGAGTGCGGGCGCTGCTTAGGCGCGAATTCATCTCCTCCAGGCGTGCATGCGACTCGGGCACGCGGTCGAGCACGAAACGGATGTCGCTTTCGATCGGGCGGGAGAGGCTTTCACGGGTGAGAGGAGCGAGGTCGTAGGTGCGTCCCCGGTAGGTCACCTGCCAGTTGCAGTCTCCCAATCGGTCGAGCGAAAGACCATCGCCCGGGCTGTCGGCACAGAGCGCGAGAGCGGTGGACAAAAAAAATAGGCCCCCTCCCCAAAAGACGGCCTTAATGCTGAGCATCCCGGAATTTTTCACTGCGGATATCGTTACCACATTCCCCGTTACTTTCGAAGATTTTCTGCCCTGCAGCAAAAGGGGATAATGTCTCTACTTGCGCTGTTGCCGGCGGAGTCCCAGCGCCAGTACGACGCCGGCCCAAAGCATGAGCGAGTGCTGGCTTTTGGCGTCGGCGAAATTCACCTGAGTAAGACCGTTCACCTGGAAAGCGACCAGCGCCGCCAGACAGGCCGCCGGCAGCCAGCGCTCCTTCTGCGGGCTGGCGCGGTAAGCAAGCCAGGCCTGGCGGGCCAGTGCGATCCACCAGGCGAGAAAGGCAAGCAAGCCGAGAATCCCCGTGGACGCGAGCACGTCGAGGACATTGTTGTGGGCATGGCTGGAGAAGAGCGGCTTGCGCCCTAGCACCTTCTCTTCGTATGGGCCGCTATAGCGGCCGGTGCCGCCAAAGCCCACTCCGAGCAGGGGCCGGTCACGGACCATGGCCAGTGCACCGGCCCAAACCTCTTCGCGCTCCCGAATGGGGATTAGACCGGCATTCCAGCGCTCCCGCATATTGCTGGAGCTGCTCCAAATGCCGAGCCCCGCCAATACGAAAACCGCGGTAATCGCCCAGCCCCAGCGGGGCCAGCGGAGGAAGCCCAGGAGGATAGGGATCAGGATCAGGGCCAGCCAGCCGATGCGAGAATAGGCGAAAAATAACGCGAGGGAGGAAACCAGGGTCAGGAATAGCCAGGCCAGACGCTCCTTTCCGGTATCGTCGGAAAGCGGCCAGAGAACGCGGGCCCAGGCGTATGAGCAGACGAAGCCAAGGGCGGAGGCGAAGCTGAGGTGGAAATACATAAGGCCCTGGGCGTGGTAGACGCTGGGCCGGAAGTTCGTGGCGACCACGCGGAAGAAGCGGTCTTCGAGCCAGGACTCGGGGAAGAGATAAGAGCCCCAGAACTGCACGATGCCCACGAGGGAGACAAAGACCGCCGTCCAGTAGAGCCAGCGCCAGAGGATGTGGCGCTCGAAGCGCTTCTTGGCCGAGGTATCAAGCAGAGTGGAAGCAGTGAGAAAAGGCAGGGCGAAGTAGAGGAATTTTTTCAGCCCGCTCACGCCCACGTCGGGCGCGAGGCCGAGGGGCGGCCACAGGTGGGCCTGAACGATGCTCACCACCGCTATCAGAAAATACGCCCAGCTTGCCCAGGTGAACAGGCGGTCGGGAGAGCGGAAGAGGCTTTTCCGATCCTTCTTCGGCACGCAAAGGCAGCAAAGGGCAAAAAGCGGGCTTGTGATGCTCATCGCCGCCATGAAGCTGAGCGTAGCCACGCCCCACAGGGCCAGAGCTTTGTCGCGGTAGCGGGAAAGAGCGGAGAGGCGCATGCCAGTCATCATACCCTCAATTTTCCAGACGGAGAAGCTGGGCGCGCTGCCCCACCTGCAAGGGCCGCATGCCTTCGGGGAATCGCAGTTCGATGGACGTGATGTTGTGGGCCGTGAGCCAGCTGGGGTCCGCACCGAGAGGAATGAGGTAACGCGCCGGGCTTGCATCCAAGCCTTGGGCGAAAAAACGGCTGGACTCAAACGTGCGCCCGTCCGCGACGAAGGAGATTTTCACGGGGACGTTTTCTTCTTTAACGGCAAGTTCCACAAGCAGGAAGTCCGCGGAGCGGCCGTCGATCTTTTCGGACCGGATCACAAGCGCGGACTCCTGCGCCTCCGCCGGCAGCGTTGCTTGCTCCCGGAAGCGCCTTTCGAGCAGCGGCCAGCTCCAGCCCCAGCCGTGCGGAAGCAGTCCGAGTTCCTCATTGAAAAAAGCGGCGCGGAGGTCGCCATCGGGCGTTTCGTTCCCTTTCATGAGCACGGAGTAGATCCCGAGGTCGCTCTTCCGCACGGAGATATAGCCGTTCTCGATCAGCCAGCGGTAGATCCGGTACGAACGCAGCGATGCTTTGAAGTGGGAGTGCACCTGGAAGGGCGCGACGAGCACAAAGTCGGGCGGACGGCGCTCCAGCCGCTCGATCACCTTCGACTGGATCCCCTGGTTAATACTTAAAAGGTGCGAGGGGTAAAGATAGGCCGACTCCTGGTCATGAATGAAGAACATGGCCTGATCGTTCGCGAGGTCGAGGTAGCGGCTTTCGGGCGACTTCAGGTACTTGCGCAGCAGCCGGGTGAAATCGGCCTGCTCGGTCCACTCACGGGACGAGACGAGCGAGTCCCCCAGCCGCTTGGGCGCATCGATATGGGTGGGATCCGCCTCGAGAGCGGCATAAGGCGCGTAGGCGGGAGTGGAAGCGAGGGCCGTGGGAGCAGAATAGTCTTTCAGGTAGTGGAAAGAGCGGAGGAAGAGAGCAAAGACCAGTAGTGCGCCCAGGGCAGGGGTGAGGCGGCGCCTGCCGATCAGAATCAGGAAGGGCAAGGCAGTACCGAGCACGATCACCGTGAGCGAGCCCACGCGGTCGAGCCCCTCGGTGCCGATGCGCCCGAAAGAGTAGGGGATGAGTGCGCAGCAGAAGATCAGGGTGAATGCGCAGGCAAAAAGACGGGGGCATTTGCGGATTCCCCGGCGGTAACTATACGCGAGCATCAATAGGCAGCCCGCAATCCAGCCGTAGAGTTTGAAGCTCTTGAAGGCCTCGCCGAAAAATTCCTGGTGGTCGCGTAAAAAAGGCAGCGAACGCAGAACCGATGGCAGGGAATGCACCCGGCGGATCACGATGCCAAAGGCTTCGAGCGTGCCTTCCCCATTGTCGCGGATAAAAAGGAGGCTGCCGGCGATGGCGGAGGAAAATACGAGAAGCGTGAAACCTCCGTCGAGGGTCGCCCAGATTTTCTGGGATCGAGGCAGATCGAGATAGCGCAAGAGCATCCAGGGAAGAAGGGCGAGCACCATTCCCAGTCCCGGGGCGTGATCGAAGAGCAAGGCGATAACGCCAAGAAACAGAGCCAGCGCGAACCAGACGAGCCCTTGCCTCCACAGCCGGGGCGAGCAGAGGATTCCCAGCAAAAGAGGGAAACAGTAGAAACGATTCCAGCTCGGCAGGATGAAAAGAGCCAGCAGCAAAGCGAGGTCGGAGCTGAGTGAGGCGCAGAGTGCCAAAGCCATGCCCGCGGCGAAGAGCGAGTCCACGAGCGCGAAGGCAGCGGGAACGGTGGCATAGGTGCCGTCGAAAAAGAGCCAGTGGATGAAGCCGTGGAATACGGCGAGATAGCCGTGCACGGAAACAAAATCAAAGTCGGCCCTCTGGCCCATCTGAAAGATCTGCTGGAAGGGGATCAGCATTTCGCCGGTATGGTAGCTGTCGAGCTGCATGGGCGAGGCGGCGGGCAGATGATAGGAGGCGAAGGCGGCGATCAGGGCCACCTCGAGGGGGAGCGTGGAACCCTTCTTCCGTGAAATTGCCTGCCGGTAGATGAGGAAGATGCTGAGAGCGAGCAGGGCCAGGAGCAGCCACTGAAAAAGCGCGTTGGGGGCCACGCTGATCTGCGTTTCCGCCGGGGCGTTGCGGATGTCGAGCCGGAGAAAGCGCAGGAGCAGGAAGGGCAGCAGCAGCCGAACATAGGGCAGGTAGCGCAGCCATTCGGGCTTGCCCTGGATCGCCAGTGCAAGGGCGATGGAACCGAGCAGCAGGAGCGGATGGGTCCAGAATGGAAGGCGGAAAGATCCGGCGAGAGAGGCGAGCAGGCAGAGCAGGCCAGTCAGGGCGAAGTAGATAAAGAATGAATCGCGCACGGGCGCCGTAAGGTCCGTTTTTTTCCCTAACGGATGGAATTCCTCCCTGGCCAACGAGGAGGAGAGTCCACGGAATAAGATATAAAGCGCGAACGAGCCGAAGGTGAGCGTGGCCAGAGTGAACACAAAATAGATGTCGCCTGTTTTGTAGTAGCCCTCCTGGGCCACATCGCCCGCGATGATGTCGGTGAACTTCTGGTGCCCATGCATGAAAAGATCGGGCAGGAGCAGGATGCCGAGCGCGAGAACGGCTAGCGAAAGGCCGAGGGCCTGAAGCACCTGGGTGCGGGACGGGCGGCGGAGTTTAGCGAGAAAAGCGTCAACTCCCATGAAGGCCCAGGCACTTCCGGTAGATCTCGTCCATCGCCTTCGCCAGCCGCTCGATCGACCAGGTGTCGCGGATCCACTGCCGGCTCTTTTCGGAGGTCTTTTCGGAAAAATTCGCCATCCGCAGAAAGCTTTCCTTCCAGAGCGAGACGGCAGCGGGGTCGAGGTAAACCGTCTCCGCTACGCCTTCCAGCACCTCGCGGTGCACGGAGATCGACGAAACCACCGGCACGGCTCCAGTGAGGGCCGCCTCGACGGGCGGGCGCCCGAAACCTTCGTAGACGGAAGGATAGTAAAACGCCTTGCAGTTCCGCAGCAGGGCGCCGAGATCGGCGGATGCTAAGGGGCCCGTGCGTACCACTCCGTGAGGTCCCTGGCCCGGAATGGAAACGACCAGGGGCGGGAGCGAGCGGGAGGCAAGGGCCGCGGAATAGGCCCGTTCGAGGAGGGCGAGGTTCTTATGCGGTTTGGCGCTCGCGAGCGCGAAGAAAAAATTCCCCGCCTCCAAACCAAAACGATGAAGCACGGCATTGTCGTCGGCCGCCGGAAACGTTTCAATGGCGTTGGGTGCGAACTCCAGCTCCCGGTCACAGCCGTGGCTGAGCAGCCAGCCTTTGATCTCGAGCCCGGCGGTCTTGCTCACACTCACCACGGCCTTGGCTTTTTTCAGAGAGCCCAGCAGAAAGGTGCGGTAGTAGATTTTCTGGGCGGCGTTTCCGTAGTGAAGATGGTTGAGGTCGTGCACAGTCTGCAGATAGGGGCAGGGATAACGCAGCAGGCTCGAGAAACTCGTCGTGTGGTAGAGCGCGGCATTCAGCTGGCGGATCTCTTTCGCAAGCTTCAGGATCTCCCGTTTCTGCAGGAATGGAATGGCGCTTTCCGAATGGGGAAGGGTGCGCAGGAGCGAATCGCGCGGGCAATCAGAAGGAATCAGGTAGAAGGGCTCGTAGGGAAGGTCGAGCTTCTGCAGGCCTTCCGCCATCTGCGTGACATAAAGCGCGATGCCATGCCCTTCCGGGCCCACCATGCGGGCGTCGATCACGATGCGTGGTTTTTTTTCTGCGCTCACAGAGAGAAAATAACCCTTAGGGAGGGAAAAGGGGAGGGATTATGTTATTCGTAGAGCATGGCGAAAAAGTGCGTTTTGATCACGGGCGCGGCGGGATTCATCGGGTCTCACTTGACGGATCGTTTCCTGAAAGAAGGCTGGGCCGTGCTCGGCGTGGACAACTTTCTAACCGGCCGCGAGGAAAATATCGCATCGGCCCTCAAGAGCCCGGACTTTCGCTTTGAAAAAGCCGATGTCATCAAGCGTTTCGATTTCAAGAATCCATTTGGCGGCAAATTCGACTGGGTCTACCACTTCGCCTGTCCGGCCAGTCCCGTGGACTTCGTGGACCTCGCGCAGGAAATCATCGAGGTCGACTCGATCGGGACATTGAAGGGCCTGGAGTTCGCGCGTACCCAGGGTGCCGGCTTCTATCTCGCTTCGACTTCCGAGGTATACGGCGATCCCCTGGTGCATCCGCAAACGGAAGACTACTGGGGCAATGTGAATTCGATCGGCCCGCGCTCCTGCTACGACGAAACCAAGCGCTTCTCGGAAGCCGCCGTGACGCTCTTCCACCAGAAGTATAAAATCGACACCCGCATCGTGCGCATCTTCAATACCTATGGCCCCCGCATGCGCTTGAACGACGGCCGTGTGGTGCCGGCCCTCTGCAGCCAGGCCCTGAGGGGCGAAAAACTCACTGTGCACGGCGATGGCTCCCAGACCCGCTCCTTCTGTTTCGTAGATGATCTCGTGGACGGAATTTACAAGCTCGGCCAGTCGAAAGAGGTGTTGCCGACGAACTGCGGGAACCCCAAAGAGTATTCGATGAATGAGTTCGCGAAGGTGGTGCAGAAGGTGGCGGGCACAAAGTTGGAAATCCAGTATTTGCCAGCGCGTCCCGACGACCCACGCAAACGCTGCCCGGATATTTCCAAGGCGAGGAAGCTGCTGAACTGGGAGCCGAAAGTGGCGCTGGAAGACGGGCTGAAGAAGACCTTAGAGGCGTTTAAGAGAGAGCTATAAGCATGCCCGCTAATCTTCCCTCCTGGACCCAAGAGCCCGGCCGCGTGGCCATCGTGCACGACTGGCTCACCGGCATGCGCGGCGGCGAGCG
>DATBTF010000102.1:0-24814 GCA_036559405.1 Bdellovibrionota bacterium | reverse complement strand
AGCAGCCCGGCCTGAGACGCGAAGAAGCGCTGCTCGCAGCTTCGCTCTAAGAAAAATTTACCCGAATCTCTTATAGATTTTGTTTGCACTCGGCTTCAGCACAGTACGACGCCTGGAAGTGCGAGCCGCAGTTTTCCATGGCGGAGCCGAGCGCCTGGTCACGGGTGTTTCCCACGCCCGTAAACACCTTGCTGCTCGCTTCCACTTCGCACACCCAGGGAAGCGTGGCGGGCTTGCGCTCGCGAGCATCGGTATGCGGCCCTTCTCCCACTTCCGCTTTCTCTTTTTCGCGCCGGCTGCGACCGGACTCAAAGCCCTCGTGGTAGGCGGCAATGGCGGGAGCCCGCGTGGAAGGAGTGCAGTACTTCAAAAAATTCGTTTCGGACGCATGCCCATTGGCACCATCCTTAATGCCACGCGCAAGACTAAGGGAACGGCTACATTCCGTGGAGAACGTGGGGCGGTTCTGGACAGAATTGCCCCAGTGCATAGCGGAGCATCCTGACAAGAATGCTACGCAAATCAAACCCAGTCTCGCGGACATCCGTTGTCCCTCCACCAAAATTAAAGGTACTACGCACTTCCTGAGGCAGGGAAGAAAAACTGGATGTCAGTAAGGAAAAAAATTGTGACAGCTCTGTCTCCTTGCGCCCAAAAAAAGGGGGCGAATTTCCCCTGAGGCAGAGCCTGAGGCCGAAATTCTCACGCACCAAGCTGGCACAAGCATTGCGAATCCGGCCCCAGGAGAATCAAGAATATGAAACGGAACTTTTTCCTGCTCGCCTTCGTTGCCTTTTCCCCTCTCCATGCGTTCGGAGATTTCGTTCCAGGGCGGGTGCGCACCAGCGCCCAGGCCGACCTGCAGTCCGAACGCAGCGATGGCCGTTACAAAGGCCGCCATAGTGCCCAGCTGTTTCAGCTGAAGACCGATGGCAAGGGCATTACGGGCTTCAACTTCAAGCTGGATAGCAACGCCAGCGTTCACTTTGCTGTGGTCGAGACCCAAACCAGCCGCTGTGGCCCGATCTATGTGGCGAAAACCGAGGACCGCGGCCGCGTCGTTCTGATGAAGATCCGGGAAACTCTTCCGAGCCTTTGCCGGGAGGAGCGCAATGCAGAATGGCGGGTGCTGCTGACCGCCGACGAAAGCCCCAACGAGACTTCCCACCTTCTGATGGCGGGCGTTCCCGAGTTCTTCCTCTTGTCGCAGTAAAGTTGCCGGCGTTAACGCCTAAAATTTATTGAACAGCTTCGAGCGTTCAATGATTTTGTCTTGCTTGCCGAGATTGAGCCAGCGCTGGCGCACCGGATCCCACTTCTGGTAAGGCGGCCGGAGCGTAGACCAGTAGGCGCTGGCGCCCTTGTGCTCGGCATTGTCGATGGCCTTATAGCGCGCGATCAGCGCCGCCATCTTGTTCACGCCACACACCAGATTTTTGAGCGGGTCCATCAGACCCTTCGTGTCCGGTGCGTTCGGGCATTCGCCGGTCGAAAGCGCCATCAGGCCCACACTATACACCCCGTTCCCTTCGTGAAAGGGCGGCTCGTCGGGACGGAAGCTGCTCTCGAACTCCACGATCCCCCCGACGACCCGCAGCCAGCAGATATGTCGCTGGGCCAGGGTCGCGGAGGCATAGCCAGGGCAAAAGGTCTCTTTGTCGGCAGCCAGCTCGAAATCGCGAAGGCGCTTGTCCACCACCTCGATCACCACCTTGGTCCAGGCGAGGGAGGTCGGAGCGGGCTTGGCCCATAGAGAAGCTTTGTGGAAAAACGGAATGCCGGGGTCTACCGGGGGAAGAGGAGGTGTAGGAGGAAGTGGAGGTTGCGGGCTTTGCCCCCCATCGTCGATAGCGGTCTGATTGGGCGCGGCTCCGTTTTCGCTTTTTCCGCAGGCGGAAAGCAGAAATAAACAGAGCCCAGCGAACAGCATGCACTGCACGTAGTGAAACGATTTCGTCCCCACCCATCCCTCCTTGGCTGCAGGAAACCGTTCAAAAGCACTTTAGATTAGTTTTCACGCCCCCCGCCAAAAAGGCAAGGGCGTTAGAAGGAAGATTCTAGAAAAGGTAGAAGCGGGCGCCTACGTGGATGTCTACCCAGAAGTCGGAGCTTGGGAGCAGGCCCATATTCAAAGCGCCGGCCAGGAAAAGTTCCAGCTTGGGTTTGGCGAATTCGTAGCTCACACCCACCGGCAGACGGGGGCCGATCACCGTTTCGCTATCGCCCCTGCCGGAATTGGTGCGCATGGCGAGACCGCCGCCGAAGAAAAAGTCGAAGGGCTCGTCGTTCATGTCGAAGGCGTCCGCCTTGTTCCACAGATAATCGGCATAAACGTGGAATCTGCGGCTGTCGGAGATACCCCAGCCCAATCCGTAATCGAAAGAGTTCTCCTCGTTGAACCAGGTGCGGCCCGTGATCCCCAACGGATTTCCTATAGTGGCGCCAATTCCCGTTCGGGTGGCGCTCGCGGCCGCCCATGCGCCGGAGGAGGAAAGGAAGAGAAGGGTCAAAAACGCTGCCAGGTAGAAATTTTTCATGGGCTAACCGTAGCAGAGGTTGACATAAATTGCGAACGCCATGCTAGCGTGAACTCATGAGGGTGGTTTGTCAGCAGCCAAATTATTTTCCGTGGCTCGGATATTTCGAGCAGATAGCCCGCGCTGATTCTTTTGTATTTCTCGACGACGTGCAGTGGATCAAGCAGGGACGCCAGCACCGCACCCGCCTCCCCCAGTTCGCTTCCAGTAAGACCGACAACCATTGGCTTACGTTACCTGTGAAAAGCCAGGGCCATCGCGGCAAACCGCTGCACGACATCGAAGTCGATAGCGAGCAGCCCTGGGCGAAACGCCACTGGCAGACGATCCTCTCCCTTTACGGCGGCGCGCCCTACTTCAAGTCTCAGCTGGAACCTCTGATCCGGCCCTTTCTCGAAGGCGCGCAGAAGCATAAGTTCCTGGCGGACATCTGCGAATCGAGCGTGGCGCTTTTCTGGAAGCCGCTCGATCTCAAGAGCGTGGTCTGGCACTCCTCGCATATGCCTGTGAAGGGAAAGAAGAGCGCGCGGCTGCTGGAGCTCTGCCAGGCGCTCGACGCCACGGAATATTATTCTGCGCTCGGCGCCAGCCGATACCTTGAGATGCCGCTTTTCCGCGACGCGGGACTGCGGGTGCGCTGGCAGCATTTCCGCCAATCCGCCGGCCCCGACCCGCGCCGCTCTTGTGATTATTCCATTCTAGATTGGGTGGCGCTCAACAGCTGGCAGGAGGTTCGCGCCAAACTCGGAACGGACCGCGGCAGCGCCTTCGAAAGCGCCCTAGCCGAACGAGCGGTAGATGCTGTAATGGGCGCGGTGGACGGGACCGTACACTGAGCCCAGCCAGGGATGCTCTTTTTCGATCTTGTCCCGCACCCCCCTGCCCCTGCCGACGACGATAATCCCTTTTTTGTTTGAGATGTGCTTCAGATCTTCCAAGGTTTTCCGCACCGCCTCGGGTGAGCCGTAGTCGTAGATGAAGTAGATGTCCGCCACCGGCGGCTTCCAGGACGGCAAAGAAAGATCGGCCTCTTCCAGAGAAGCATTCGTTGCCTTGAAACGAGCCAATGCAGCCGTACCTTCCCTCACCCGCTCCGGCACGAGCTCAAAGCCGAGAAATTTCACTTCCGGAAAGTGCCGGGCCAGCACGAAGCCCAGGCGGCCATAGCCTGCGCCGAGGTCGACTACGGTGCTTCCCTCTTTCGGCTTCAATTCCTCCAGCCAGGCGCGCAGCTCCACATAAGGCGTGAGGAACACGCTTGAGTGCCGGCCGATCCAGCGCTCGGCCCCGTCTTTGGGATCCGCAAGACGGCTCTCGATTTTTTCGACTGCCAAGCCCAGCCAGTCATCCACGCTGGCAGCATGCCGTTTCGAATCGGCATAGAGCTCGGGGATGATTTCGCCGACCAGCGGAAACGGATCCTTCTCGTGAAATTCGATCATCAAGGCTTGTGTATCCCGCACCCTTTCCGCTTACAATGAGTAGGGAGCATTATTTAGCCGCAGATGGAGCCCATGAACGATCTTCCCCCGCCCCGGCCCGCTGTATTCCGCAAATATACGATTCTCGTCTCGCTCGGACTCATTGCCGGATATATGGCCGTACGCTCGATCATTTACTTTCTCTACCCCAGCACCAATCCGCTGCAGTGGCTGGTGCGCGACACGATGATGAACGCCCCCCGCCTCTTTTTTCTCTTTCTTTGCTGGAGATACGCCGGCCGCCTTTGGACACTCGAAGGACTCGGCCTGCACCGAAAGAAGGTCATAGAGGGAGTGGTGCTCGGGCTCCTGTTCTGCACTCCCCTATTCGCCCGGCCGTTTTTCTTTCCCATCCTTGGCCAGCCATGGGCCTCGCTCACCCTGCTCTGCCTCAGCAGCTTGATTGTCGGCTGTTTTGAAGAGGTGCTCTTTCGCGGCCTGCTTTTCCGCGCGATCTACGACCACCACGGGCCGAAGCTGGCGATCTGGGGTTCCACTCTGGCCTTCGTCTTCTTTCATATGCGGGCCCAGCCTTATTGGAATTTTCCGAACATTTTTATCTTTGGTCTATGCTTCGGGCTGATGCGCGCAAGCGGCGTCTCGCTGACGGCACTGATCGCCGTCCATGCGCTTTATGGAATCGTGGCCGTCTCGCTACGGCCGATCGGCGACTATCCGCCCTTCTGGACGCTTTCCCATTTTCTGGTAGTGGCCTATGTGACGGGCATGTACTGGGCGGCCTATCGGATCAAGCTGTTGAAGCCCGTGGATACCTTCAGGCCGGAAGACGTATACTAAAGCCCCGCCGCGCCCAGCTCCCGCATCGCCTCCTCCACTACGGGGGAGTAAGGAAGGTTTCGCAGGGAGAATCCTTTACGCTCCGACATCGAATCTGCCAGGAAGCGCAGCAGATCGTCAGTGGTGACAATGCCCACCACCTCGTTTCCGCCTCTCGTCACCAGGAAAGAAGAGACCTTTTCGTCGGCCATGCCGAGCGCCACCTCGCGCAGGGAAGTTTGCTCGTCGACGGTAAGCGCGGGCCAGCTCATGAAGCCCGACACCTTGGCCCCAAGCTGGAAGCCAGGCTTTCCGGGGTTCATGGCGAGGTTCACGTCGCGGTCGGAGAGGATGCCCACCACATAGCCTTCATCGTCCACCACGGGGAGGTGGCGCACGTGATAGTCCTCCATCAGCCAAAACGCCTCGTCGATGGGGCGATCCCAGCCCACCGTGACGAGCTGCTTCGTCATATGGCCCGATAGCGTGACGCGCTTCATAGCTTGCCTCTCTAAGAAACAGGATCGCAAAGGATTTTCGCGGGGGAGAGAGGCGGCTTGCCGCAGCCTAGCCGCCGGTATGGGTGAGCGAGGTGTTTTTTTCGACGAGCACGTTGCCGTCCTTGAACCAAGTCACTTTGCCGCTGACCTGGATGCCACCGCTATCCTTGCTCCACTCTCCCACAAAGGAGATCTGGCCGAGCACCGGATCGGAACACTTCAAAAAAAAATCCTTCTCGCCGATCTTCACATCGTTACAGGGAATGTATTTGGACTGGTCTTCCGTCGTGGCCACAGAATCCACTTTGGCTGAGCCAAAGTAGCCGTCGTCGCGCTTGTTGACCGAAAAGAATCCGAGGCGGCGCCCGCCTCCTTCGATCGACTCACTCACGGAATAGGCGCCAGTAAAATCCGACTTCTCATCCTTCAGCGAGGGCGCGGCCACCGTGCCCTCCGCCTTTTCCTGGTAGCCCACGTCGTTCTCGGTTTTGCGCATGCGGAACGATACCCAGTAGTAGATGAACATCAGGGTGGCGAGGATGATGATGGCGGTGACGGCGACTTTAAACGCTTTGTCCTTATCGTTCATGCTTCGATTGTAGCGAAAAGCGAAAAACCCGGCCACCCGGAAGCGGGTAGAAAAGAAAGAGGGCCAAACTCAGCTGGGAGGATGCTGGTTTGGCCCTTTGAAGTTTTAAATTCTAACGGTTGCTCGCCATCGAGCAGCTGGCCGCCTGGTGCGACGCCGCCGCTAGCTTCGTGGAAGCGGCCTCCTGCTGCTGGATCTTCTGTTCGATCACCTTGAATTTTTTCTGGATCACTTCCCAGTTGGCGAGGGCCGCCTTCAGCTCCCTCTGCGCGCTGTTACAGCCGGGGAAAGAGCCGGGGTCCACCACCCATTCCAGTTGCGTTCTCTGGGATGGGTCGTCCAGCATCGCCTTGGAGGGCGCAATGTAGTCTTTGCGGATCTTCGCCAGAGCTGCGAGCGAAACCTGCGCCTGGGCCGAAACCGGGCTGAACACTCCGCCCAGGGCCGAAAAGGCGCCCTCGCAGGCGTTCACGTTGCAGAAATCCAGGGCGTGGTATTTGTTCTTGGCTCCTTCGAGCGCTGCGGCCATCTCCAGGGCGGCTTCTTTGCTTTTGGCGCCCAGCTCCTGGATTTTCGGAATGATGGATTTTCCATCGGACTGCTTCTCATCGATCTTGGCGCGCAGGTCGTCGCCGAAGGTTTCGTTGCATTTGATTTTCTCGTACAGGCCTTTCACATGCGCCACGGCCTGTACTGCATTTTGATTGATAGCGTTCGCCTCGTTGCGGATCTCGGCAATTCCATTTTCGAATTCTGCGGTGGTCTTGTTCCGCTGCTCGTCCGCGAGGCACATGCCTCCGGCGGGACTGGCCGGCTCCACCTTCTTAGGCTGCACGGCCGGGGAAGCTGGGGGCACGGGGGCCGCAGGCGCAACGGGATCTTTCTTGGCTACAGGAACCGGGGGCACGGGGGCCGCGGGCGCAACGGAATTTTTCTTGGCTACAGGAACCGGAGGCACGGGAGCAGCTGCCGGCTTTTTCTGGCTAGAAGAAGATTTGGAAGAAGACTTAGAAGAGGTGATCGTGGATGCGGGGTAACGCGAGGAAGCGGGGTATTTGCGGTAATCGCGCCGTTTGGGCAGCGGCACAAATACGGGCTCATTGGCCAGGTAGTTGTAGAGAGTGGGATAGGTGTAGTACCCACCACCGGCCTGCGCCTCGGGCGCAGCGGCCACGCTCAGCGCGGCGATCAGTAGTATGGGGGTAACTGGCTTCATCTATTCCTCCTACCCCAACCGTGGGGCTCCACAGCCAAAGTGGTGCATAAGGAGGGCCAACATATACCATTGATTTTAAAGGGCTTTATGTGGGCAGACATAGCCAAGGGCTAGGCAGCTGTAAAAAGAATCGCCAGTTCGGGGGGTGGATCGAACCGGCGAAAGGGGGGAAATTTTTAGAGGGCCGAGGCGTGGTCGGGAGAGGAATCGTCACCGCTTTCCTCAGGGCTCCCGCAATGGGCGGAGGCCAGCAGCTGGGCTTCCTGGGCTTTCAGGGCAGCCAGGCGACTCTGGTAAACGCCTTCAATCGCCACCAAGCGGCCATCGATCTCTTGGTTGAGGGCCTGGAGGGAACCGGGCTTGCTGGAGTCTACGGTAGCGAGAGCGTTTCTGCAGGCATTGGCGCGATTCGTGTCGCCCGTCAATTGGGCTGGTTTCAAACCGCCTAAGTCGAGAGCCATCTTGATCTTCTTTTCCTGGCTCAATCCGCCCTGCATTTTTTCGTTATATTTTTGGCGGTCCTGCTCGAGGTCGATTACCAGCTGATTCACGATGGCTTCCACCGCTGCCACGCTATTGTGGAAAGCTGTAGCTCCGCCCTGGCAGATGTCCACGCCGTTGATCGGGGCCGCACTTACCGCGGAGAGAGCGTCTTCCGCCTTTTTGATATGGCCGTTCACATTCTGCTCGTGCACATCGAGGCCGCCCAGCGCTGCGCCGAAGCCGTCCTGGAAGGCGCTCATGCCCGGAGGCTTACAACCTTGAACCTGGATGAGGAAATCGCTCACGGTGGCTTTCAGAATGATTTTGGTATCCAAGAAATTTTTCTGGGCAGCCTGCAGCGTGAGTCCGTCCGCAAAGGCGGAGGGAGACAAGGTGGCTAAGGCTAAGATGAGGAAAATACGCATAGGACTACCTCTTTGGAGGAGACCAATGCATGTCGGATACCAATCGCCAAGGGTTCGGAATTCGAGACCTCAGGTCTTGAGGCATGTATAGAAAGTAGACAGGTGTATACGGAAAGAAGGGAGGGGGCCCTACTCCCAGATTTCGTCTTTGCCGGCGATCCAGTCTTTCACGTTCTGCACCGTCACCGACTTCGGACGCTCAATCGGGAATCCTAAAGCGCGGCTCCAGATCTGCGCGGCTTGTACGCCCAAAGCTCTGCTCACTCCGAAGAGTACGGTATAGTACTCGTATTCCTTCATCCCGTAGTGCACCAGCAAAGCGCCCGAATGCGCATCCACGTTCGGCCAAGGGTTTTTGATCTTGCCAAGGCTCTGGAGGATAGGAGGAACGGTTTCAAAGATCCGCCATACTACGTTCACGAGCGGATCGTCTTTCATGTGTTTCTTGGCGAACTCGGCCTGGGCGCTGAAGCGCGGGTCGGTTTTTCTCAAGACAGCATGCCCGTAGCCGGGAACCACCTTGCCGTCAGCCAGGGTCTTCTTCACATAGCCTTCGATCTGCTCTTTGGAAGGGACCTCTACACCGAGGTTCTTCTGCATCTCGAAGATCCACTTGATCACTTCCTGGTTGGCCAGGCCATGCAACGGACCGGCTAAGCCCATCATGGCGGCGGTGAAGCTGAGATAGGGATCGGACAGAGCCGAGCCCACGAGATGGGAGGTGTGGGCCGAAACGTTGCCGCCCTCGTGATCGGCGTGGATGGTCATGTAGAGACGCATCAGCTCCTGGAAGCCTTTGTTGTCGAAGCCGAGCATATGGGCGAGGTTGCCGGCCCAATCCAAATTGGCGTCCGGAGCAATCGTTTTCCCACCGTGGTATTTGCGGCGGTACACGTAGGCCGCCACCTGCGGGAGGCGAGCGATCATGTTCATCGAGTCTTCGTAGACGAAGCTCCAGTAGTCCTTCTTGTTCGCGCCCTCGGCGTACTTCTTGGCGAAGATCGAATCGGTTTGCATCGCCAGGATGCCGGTGGTGGTCTGAGTCATCGGGTGGGCATCGAGCGGAAGGGCGTCGATCGCCTTGAACACGTGGGCCGGCACCTTGGAGCGCGCGCGCCAGTCGGCCGAGAGTTCGTTCACATCGGACTCAGAGGGCAACTCGCCCGTAAGCATCAAGTAGAACAAACCTTCGGGCAGGGGTTCGCCGCCGCCCTTGGCCTTGGGCAACTTGGCCTGGAGCTCGGGAATCGAGAAGCCGCGGAAGCGGATGCCTTCGTTCGCATCGAGAAGGGAAGTCTCGTAGACCATGCCGGTGATCCCGCGCATGCCCTGGAACGCTTGAGCCAGCTGAACCTCGCCGATCTTCTTCGTGCCGTTGTCTTTGAGGATATTTTTTACTTCAGCGGCCTGCGCTTCCGCCTTGGACTTAAAAAGGTTTTTGAGTTTTTCCATAGCTACCTACCCTAGAGGATGGTTCGGCTTTTCTCTAGGATTTAATGAGAGGCCTTCTCACAACACACGGCAGCGAGAGCTTTTGCTCTTATTGCTTATTTACACGCCGGGCCAGCCGCTGCATCCAGCGGGATACATCACGACTTGCAGATCAGGCGTACGGCCTTCGCCAGTTGCTTCATCGTGGTGTTTTCCACGTCGGCCTTGCGCTTCACGAGAAATACGTCCGTGCGGCAGACCTTGCCCTTGTAAGGCGAGGGGCGGCGGATGATCTTGAACTCGTCTTTCACCTGGGCGTTGTGCAGATCGGCCACGAAAATCGGGAAGTACCCTGCCGCTTTGCCTCTCCGGCAGAGCTCAAGCGCGCTCTCCATGAGCGTTACCTTGTAACGAATTTTCCGCGGATAGGCGTCGTCGGGCCAGCCGTCTAATCCCCGCACCCTCGACGGTGAGCCGAATATGGGGTTCACCGGCACCACGAAGGGCAGATCCTGCTGCGAAGCTCCCGGGAAGGCATCCTTGGCGGTAAACACGCCCATCTCAATCGAAGCCACCTTCAGGAAGTCCAGATCCGGATGCGGCACGGGCATATAGGTCAGGCCCACGTCCACCTGCCGTTCCACCAATGCCCGTTCGAGTTCGCCGGGCAATACGTCGTGCACGGTCAAGGGAGTATCGCCGAAGGTGGTTTCGTCGAGTCCCCGCAGGAAATAGGTGGAAAACACCTCGAATGTGGCGAGACGGATCTCGCACGCGCTTTCGTGCTCGGCTTCCACGGAATGGCGCAGCTCTTCGAGCCCGCGCAGCACTACCTTTGTTTTGTCAGCGAAACGGCGGCCGCCGTCCGTGAGACGGATATTGCGCCCCGAGCGAATGAAGAGCTTGAGGCCCAGCTCTTCTTCCAGGTGGTGGATGGCCTTGGAGAGCGAGGGCGGCGACACATGGAGGATTTCCGCGGCTCTCCGGACGCTTCCTGTTTCTGCAACGGCACTGAAATATTTCAAACGAATGGTATCCATAAGGAAACAATTGTTTATCACAGTTTCCTTTTTGTTTCCAATCAAAATGGTAGGTTTGGAAGACCGGAACAGCTTTCCGGCGAAAGGAACGCGAAACGTTTATGAAAAGGTCGCGAAAGAAAAATTGGCGATGCCGCCGCCAATGGCGGGCCTTTACAGGATCAGAGCCACCAGGGATTCGCTAGGAGCCTCACCCAAGCGGATCCCTGCTGGGTCCGATCCTGGGTGCGCATCTCATAGGTTTCCCAAGAAACCTCCCGCCAAACTTCCCGTAGAGATACGGGATGTCCCCTAACCCACCTAAACTAAACACATTCGTGGTGCACCCGGGACGGACAAATTTTTTCCCGAAAACTGTAGGAAATTCCGCCTAAGGGCGAAAGAGAAATTAAGAGGGGAAAGAGGTTCGCATGAAGCTCCTGTTACTCCTCCTTTTTCTTTTGACCATGCTCCCATTCTATCTAGCGACCGCATTCGCCAACGAAGGACGGCCCGCGCTGGTGGCCTCGGCCACGCAGACGGTCGCCGAGCCGATCTCCTCAGAGCCCGAGGCGGAAGCCGCTCCAAAACCCGAGTCCTACGCCCAGTGCATGACCAAGAGCAACGCCTGCGACGAGGCGGCCTGCGGGGGCGAGCTGGATCTTTTCAGCTGCCGCAGCCCCGCCCGCGTGCGCGTATGTCTGCCGATGCGGATGAAGTGCACCACGCTGAGTGATGCACCCCAGATGATCGGCAGGGGCGGCAAGTTCTAGGTTACTCGATCGCGCTTACGCGGCAATCCCGGGCGGAAGTGGAAACATACACTAGCCGACTGTAAAGGACGGTAGCGTTCTGGCCGTTGTAAACGAAGCTCACTTTGTAGGAAGCGTCTTCCTCAATCTCGTCCACGCGACTGATTTCCAGATCCTTGCCGGAGCGAGCCTTCTCGAGAGCGATCACGCCCTTCACGGCGGCTTCGGCGCAGGTGTTCGCCACGGACTGTTTACAGATTTTCTTCTGCACGAGGTTCTGGGGATTATTGCAGTCGAGGGTGATGAATGGGCGGGCCTCAGCGAAGGTTCCTAGAAACAAAGCAAAAACGGGAAACAGGGTTATCATAGTAGGCTCCTTTAAAGTTGGGTTGGGCAATATACCCGATGGAATCTGATTCCGGGCGGTGGTCTAACCCGAACTGCCCTGATAAAATGCCGCAAACAGGCCTAACCACAGCTATCCGGCCTTAGCTTGCTCTTCCTCTTGGGTGTCCGTATCCTGCGCGCCACCCTTTCACCCCCTGTGAGGCCCTTATGAAAAAGACCCTGCTTGCCCTGTTGATCGTTTGCTTCGCCGCTCCCGCCTTCGCCGCTCCCGCCAAAATGGGCGCCGGCGAATACCGCTGCAGCATCTTTCCCACGAGCGGCGACGAGCCCGGTCCCATAAAGTTGCGTTTCGAACTCGACCGCAAGGGCGAGCCGAAGTGCCAGAAGATGGTGGATTCCGAAAACTGCGGTGAGTGGTTTTTGTACTCCGCCAGGAACCAAGACCGCTTCTGGCTAGACGGCCTCTATGATGGTGGCGTGAGCTATAACGACAATGGCGACTGGGAAGTGTTCGCTGACTCCGACGGCTGCAATATCGGCAAGCTCGTGCTCTATAAAGACAGCGATTTCACCAAAGGCTTCATCACCTCGGAGTTCCGCTGCTCTTCCACCCGGCCGATCAAGAACGCCGGCAAGGTGTACTGCGAGAAGCAGTAGTCTCGGTTTGTGAGCAAAAGAACAGCCGCCCGTTGCGAAACCGAGCGGCTGTTTGTGTTCCCAGTGGGTTACTGAAACTTCCAGCGGATGAATACGACGCCGTCGGCGCCGTTTCCGCCGTTTCCGCTGCTACCCGCACCGCCACCACCGCCGGAACCTGTATTTGCGGTTGCGTTACCGCCGTTGCCGCCATTGTCGGCTTGTCCGGCCGTACCGCCGCCACCAGCACCACCAGCGCCAGGTGTATCATTGGATGATTGCGCGCCACCACCGCCTCCGGCACGCGTGACGCTAGATCCAGTGATATCACTTGAAAGTCCATCGCCACCGATGCCAGCTACACCTGAAGTTCCATTGAATCCAACTTCACTGGCACCGCCTCCACCTCCGCAAGCTCTTCTAGAAGAAGGATCGGCAGAATCTCCTCCAGCATAGCCTTGACCGCTAGTTCCCGAGCCTCCCACATCTGTGCCCCCGATGGTTACAGAAGCACCTCCGCCAGAGCCGCCACTTAGGCCAGCCTTGGTCCCGGAGGAGCCTCCACCACCACCGCCTACTGAGGTTAAACCATCGAAAGTAGAGTTACCGCCGTTACCGCCCCGAGCTGCAGTACCGCCGTTACCTCCGGCACCATAAGCACCGACAGTAATATTGTAGGTACCCACTGAAACGGAATGATCGTCTGTGCCGTTAGCCAAATAGCCTCCCGCACCGCCACCGCCGCCGCGATCTCCGCCACCGCCGCCACCACCACCGACAATGAGATACTCCACTGCGGCGGTCGGAGGAGCCGCAGTAATAGTGAACTCTTTAGTCGTTGTATCGACATGGTACTCGCAGTATTTGTAGTCACCGTCCGTCTGTGGCGTTACGGATCCACAAGTAGCCACGATAAACGGCGCATAGTTACTTTGTTTCCAAAACGCGAAAGGCATTCCACCCATTCCCGCCTGGGCAGGTAACAGCAGCAGAACTGCTGAGATAAAATATTTGAAGATCATCATTATTGCATGTCCTGTACGCAGCTACCGGCGACGGTAGAACCGTTGGCGGTGAAGGTGCAAACGTCAAGAGCGCTAGCTCCAGTCGTCATTGTGGGAGGCGTACCGCCCTGCCATTTCGCCGTCGGCCAGGTTACGACTCCAGTGCCGGTAGATGCACCGTTGGTTACCCAAATAGTGATCGTTTGGCCGTCGGCAACGTTATCGAAGTCAAATACGCAAGTCGCGCCGTTGGTGAGCGTCACTTTAAAGGCAGCGCCAGTCGCCCAGTCCACTACTTTCGAAGTATTGCACGTACCCAAGTCACGAGTGCCCGCCACCGCAAAATTCTGCGAAAAAGCACGCCAGTCACTGCTGCCACCCGGGCCTTTTGCATAGAACGAATCCGTCTTGGAGTCGTACACGATCAAGCCGCTCGCCGCTTGCGGGAGGTTGGCGGTGTCATAGATGGAGGGAGCCACGAAGTCCCACTCGAACGTTTTGCCGGCTTTCAATTCAAAGGCGTGGGCGAACAAGGGAAACACGAATAGGGGAACGAGAAATTTAAGTGCTTTCACTTTGAGTCCTTTCGTTGTGATTGAACTGCCGTCAATGGCAGGTTTCGAAACGCTAACTGCGGAAGCGCCGAGTTAGCAATATTAGGTGCAAAATATTTATAAAAAATAGATATACGCTAAATGGCTACAAAAATTAGCCGGAGGAGCTACGATACTAATTAAATTTAAAGGAGCTGAATTTCAGAGGAACGTTAGCGATCGATTCAGGAAAAATTTTGGCAAGCACCGCATTATCCGGCTCCAGGGGCGTTAAGGACGGGGCAGCAAACTAGTGTATAGAATTCAGCTGGTACTGAAGAGATGCCTTTTGTGCCACTAGCGCAGCCTTCTCCGCTTCGTAACCGGAGAGTTCCCCCTGCGCGGAGGCCGCCATGGTTTCCCTGGCACCCATCTCCCCGATCGCCTCTGCATGCTGGAGCCGGGCTCTTGCACTGTTGATGCGGGCGTCGACATCTAAAATCTGCGAGTCCAGTGCCGCCATCTGATGCTGAAGGTGCGTTTTCGTAGGCTTGCCCGAGCCATGCTGGGCCGGAGCGCCGGCACAGGCCGCCAGGAAAAACGCCAACGGGAGAATCCGTTTCATCAATACCTCTCCGCCTGGAACACCCGATTCGGATCCGACTCGGCCTTGGTCACATCGAAATACATGCGGCCGATCTCGCGCTCGTCCTCGGTTTCCACGCTCACGCGCCAGGAGCCATCGCCATAGTCAAAGTTCTGCTTGGTCGTGAAGCCGCGGAAGCCTTCTTTGCGGCCGCCGGAGATGCGTAAAGGGATGCGGTCCGTGGGGTTCCAGCCGTGCCGCGCGTCGTGGAAGTACCAATGCACATAAACCGTATCCGCGAAGCGGGCGGGCGAAGAGATCGCCGCGAAAAAGTAAATCCTATCCCCTGGGCGGGCCACGAAATTCTGGTCGCCCCGCTGCCAGAACTTCCACCAAGGGCGCTCGTGGTGGAGCACATAATCGTCCCCCTCTTTTTCGATCGCATGGTACACGCCCAGCTTCTTGGCCGAGAGCGGAACGGGAGGGATCAAACCCGCGAGGTAGAGCCCCAGAAAGATCACACAAACCGAAAGTCCCGGCACCAGGATCTTGCGGCGCAGGCCCTCCGGCCCCATGCGTTTGCGCAGCCGCTTGAAAAACAAGAACACCACGGCCAAGGTGGCCAGGAAGGAGCAGAAAAAGGGCAGTAGTCCCACTCTTCCGAAAGCCAACGGCATCATGAGCGAGAAGAAGCAGAAGAGGCAGATCACATAAAGAGCGACTTTAACGTCCACCCCCCTAGCCCGCACCGCCTTCATTTCGTTCAGGATCAGCGCTGCAAACAGCAACAGCACAAAGACAATGGAGGAAAAGAACGAGGCGCTCATCAGAAAGAAGATCGAGTAGATATTCATGAGCGTGCCCAGGCAGAAATGAAGCAGGAGGCCGCGGTAGCTCCAGAGGCGCTCTAGGCGGGGAGAAAAGTGGTCCGTGGGATAGGCTTCGCGCAGCGTGTCCACATACAGGATGACGCCGATCAGGAACAGGTAAATGATCTGCTGCACGATCATCAGCATATGATCAACGCCCTCGGCGGTGGCGATGATGTCGAAGATGAAGCCGGCGCAGAAGAAGATCGCCTCGAGCTTGCGCTCGTGCTGCTCGTGGTAATGGCGGAAACGCTCGCGCCAGGTTTGGTTCGTGCTCATAGGTTGGAGTATCATAAGACAGCCGCAGCAAAATGCGGAACAAAATGTTGCGGGCTGCAACACTCCAAATGGAGTGATCTCCCTTCTCGACAGCATTGCTCCAGCTTGTTACGATCGACGACAAATGAATCTCATTGATCTTTCGATCCGCCGGCCCGTATTCGCGTGGGTTCTGATGTTCGGCCTCATCGTCTTCGGGGCCGTTTCGCTCAACCGGCTGGGCATCAGCCAGATGCCCGATGTGAACTTCCCGGTGCTCAACGTTTCCGTGAACTATGAGGGCGCGGCGCCCGAGGTGGTGGAGTCGGACCTGATCGAGAATATCGAGGAGGAGCTGCTCGCGGTGGAAGGAATCAAGGAGATGCGCTCCACGGCCAGCCAGGGCTCGGGGAACGTGAGCCTCACCTTCGACATCTCCCGCAATATCGATGTGGCCCTCCAAGAGGTGCAGACGGCGCTCAGCCAGATGCGGATGCCCAATGGCGTGGACCCGCCCGTGGTGCGCAAGCAGAACCCCGAAGAAGACCCGATCCTGTATATCTCCGTATACGGCGGCAAAGATCTCCGCGAGATGCTGGACTGGACGAACAACTACCTTCAGGACCAGATAAGCTTCCTCCCCGGCGTGGGCGAGGTGAACACGCAAGGCTCCTCGCAGCGCAACCTGAGGATCTGGCTCTACCCCGACAAGCTTAAGGCCCATTTTCTCGCGATCAGTGACGTGGTGGATGCCCTCCGCACCCAACACCTGGAGAGCGCGGCGGGGCAGTTCGTGCAGGGCGCCCGTGAGCTGCGGGTGCGCTGGCTGGGTGAAGGCACCAATCCCGGCGAGATCGCCGACATCCAGATCCTCCGCCGCTCGGGCGGCCTGATCCACGACCGCGTGATCCGCATCAAGGACGTGGCTGTCGTGGAAGACGGGCTCTCCGACGTGCGCCGTATGGCCCGCGTCGACGGCAAGATGGCCGTGAACATCGCCGTCAAAAAGCAGAGGGGCACGAACGAGGTGGAGGTGGCCAAGGCCGTGGTCAAGCGGCTGAACGAGATCAAGGACCGCTTCCCCCCCGGCTACAGCTATCGCATCAACGTGGACTTCACCAAGTCCACCGCCTCCACCGTGGCGCTCACGATCGAAAAGCTGTGGGTAGCCGCGCTGATCACCATCCTGGTCTGCTTCCTCTTCCTCGGCAGCATCCCGGCGGCGATCAACATCCTCTTTTCCATCCCCACCTCCATCGTGGGCACCTTCACGATCCTGATGTTCTCGGGTTTTACCCTGAACCTCTTCACCCTGCTGGCGCTCACGCTCGCGATCTCCATCGTGGTCGACGACGCCATTATGCTGCTCGAAAACATCATGCGCCACCACCG
The DNA here is from genome assembly GCA_036559405.1 of Bdellovibrionota bacterium. Lineage (GTDB taxonomy): Bacteria > Bdellovibrionota > UBA1018 > CAIPTA01 > CAIPTA01 > JAKFYM01. Next base: position 7,978 of record DATBTF010000102.1, on the reverse strand, counting down.
CATGGGCAAGAACGCCGACCAGGCCTCCTCCGACGGCGCCAAGGAAGTGCTCCCCGCCGCCATCGCGGCCACGCTCGCCGTGATCGCCGTATTCCTGCCGGTGGTGTTCATGAGCGGGATCGTGGGCAAGTATTTTTTCCAGTTCGGGATCACGATGAGCGCCGCCGTGCTGCTTTCCCTGCTCGAGGCCGTGACCATCACTCCGATGCGCACCGCCGCCCTGCTCGGCAGTGGAGAGAGTAAGGTCACGAATCTCGAGAAAAAGCTCGACCACCTTTTCGAAGGCTACGCCCGCAGCTACCGGGAACTGCTGCGCAAGGCGCTGAAGCGCAGCCATATGATCGTGCTCGTTTCCCTCGCCCTGTTCGTGCTCTCCCTAGTGGTGGTGCGGATGATCCGCCAGGAGTTCGTGCCCGCCCAGGACCAGGACCTGATCATCGTGATGGCCAACCCCCCTCCCGGCTCCTCGCTCGCCGCCGCCGACGCGGTGGCGCATCAGCTGGAAGACATCGTGAAAGCCGAGCCCATGGTGGACGGCTTCTTCGTTTCCGTAGGTTCGGGCGGAGGCGGAGGTGGCGGCCCGGGAGGCGTATTCCTGCCGCTCGCGCTCAAGCCCCGCGCCCAGCGCTCCGAGAGCCATACGGAGATCATGGACAGGCTGCGCGCCAAGTTCAAAGACGTTAAAGGGGCCCGTGTGGTCATGCGCGACATCTCCGCCCGTAACCTCACCTCGGGCCGCCAGAACCCGATCGCCGTCAACCTCCGCGGCCCCGACCTCCAGGTGCTCAACGACAAATCCTCGGAGCTGATCAGCCGGCTGGAAAAAGAGGGAATCGCCGTGGACCTCGACAAAGACTACCGTCCCGGTCTCAGTGAGGTGCTCGTAAAGCCCAACCGCAATGCGATGGCCGAGCGCAAGGTGAGCGTGGAAAGCGTGGGCCAGGCCCTGACCGCCGCCGTGGGCGGTCTCCGCCAGGGACGCTATACGGCCGACGGCCGACGCTACGACATCCGCTTCAAACTCCCCGACGATCTCATCACCTCGGCCAAGGACATCGAAAATCTCGAGGTCTGGAACATGGCTGGCAACCTCGTGCCCCTCTCCCAGCTCGTGACGGTGGAGGAGCGCAAAGCGGCGCAGTCCGTAAACCGGGTGAACCGCCAGCGCGCGATCTCCGTGTTCGGAAACATCCCGAGAGGGCAGTCGCAGCAGAAGGTGCTGAACCGCGCGGAGCAGATCGTGAAAGAAATCCTCCCGCCGGGATACAGCTACGCCTTCGAAGGCGCTTCCGCCGGATTCTCGGAGGCCTTCGGCGGCCTGTTTTCGGCGATGATGATCGGGATCCTCGTGGCCTACCTGATCCTGGCGGCCCAGTTCAACTCCTTCATCCATCCCATCTCGGTGCTGATCGCGCTCCCGTTCAGCATCACCGGGGCCCTCCTGGCGTTGTGGATCACCGGAAACTCCCTCAACCTCTTCAGCTTCATCGGATTGATCGTGCTCATGGGCATCGCCAAGAAGAACTCCATCCTGCTCGTGGAGTTCACCAACCAGATCCGCGAACGCAAGCCCGGTGCCACGATCGTGGACTCCCTGCTCGAAGCCTGCCCGATCCGGCTGCGCCCCGTGCTGATGACCTCAGTGGCCACCGTGGCCGCGGCCCTCCCTCTCGTGCTGGGCCATGGCATGGGCCACGAAGCCCGCACCCCCATGGGCCTCTCGATCATCGGTGGTACCCTGGTTTCGACCGCCCTCACTCTTTTCGTGGTCCCCTGCCTCTACCTGATGCTTTCGCGCTTTGAGAGCAAAACAAAGCACCACCTGAACTAGGTAAAATCTATTTAGAACCAGGCACTTAGATCTGCTTACTTCCTGTACAACTGTAAGGATCTCTACAGCTGTAACGTGATCGGTTTCGCGCTATATTGCTTCCCCTTAACGGAGGCTTCATGCCGACCAGACAGTTCTCGATTCTCCTGGCGTTTCTCGCCGTTCTTTTCCTGCCATCCATCGTGATGGCGGCCGATGCCGCTGCCTGGCAACTGGGCGGCTACAGCAATCCGGTGATCCGTTCCGAGACCTACGAGAGCCTGGTGGGCCCGTCCGAACTAAAACCTGCCTTCACCCATGAATTCTCCGTAACGGCCGTGATCCTGCGTGGCGCGAACTGGACGGAAGAGCAAGTGCTCGCCCAGCTCAAACGTACCGCCGAGATCTATGTGCAATGCGGGATGAGGATGCGCCAAGCCACGCTCGTAACTGTCGATCCGCCTAAGCCCGAGTTCATCGACATCGATTTCCAATACACCGGCCGCGATAAAATTATGGCGGCCATGATGCCCTTGAATACCGACAGGCCGGCGGTCTTCTTCCTGCGCTCGATCGATACCGGCGAAGCGGCCTATGCCACGCCCCCCGGCTTCACCTTCCCCTTCCCAGTCCCGGATTCCAGCCGCGGCACGGCCGTGGTAAGCGCCAAGGTATTGTCGAAGGCCTACTACGACTACTATATCCACCACACTCAAAACCCGACCGCGCACGAGCTAGCGCATATCTTGGGAACTCGCGGGCACAATGATGATGACCAAATGAATCTTCTGCACTTCGACGGCAAAAAGCGTAACGGCGCCCTGCTGCCGGAACAGTGCGCTGCCTTCCAGAGATCGAAGTACGTAAACCGTTTAAATTAACGAATTTCCCCGCACGCAGTGCGGTCGCCGGCATTCCCGGCGGGCTGGCTCTTGTAATCGTCGGCCTTGGCGTGGATCACAAGAGAAGTACCGCCCTCGCGCAATAGCGAACCGGCCCCCTTCATATCGAGAGTTACGCTGCCGTCGGTGACTTTCACATCGGCCTTTCCATCCGCTCCCACAACGAAATTCTTCATATCGCCGGCATGGGCGCCCTTGGGGTTCTCCATGCCATGCTCTTTACCTTCCGGATTGAAGTGACCGCCCGCGCTCTTGAAGTCGGGGCCTAAGCAGCTGCCCTTTTCGTGGAAATGGATGGCATGTTCGCCGGGAGAGAGTCCGGAGACCACGAGATGGATCTTCACGCCTTTCTTGCTGCCGGAAATACTGGCGGTGCCCAGCTCCTTGCCGGCTCCGTCTTTGAGCTTTATTTCCATCGTCTGGGAGGCCGCCGCGAAAAGGGGCAGCAAGGACAGAATCATCAAGGCCAGCTTCATACTCATCTCCTTTGTGACTTCTTGGAAAGATAGTAGTCGTAATGCGCGTCGGTAACCAGCAGCTGGTGCTTGTCGAGCTCGAACACACGCGTGGTGATTTCCCGCAGGAAGTGGCGGTCGTGGGAAACGATCATCACGGTTCCCGGAAATCTTTTGATCGCGTCCAGCAGGGCCTCGCGGGAGGCGATGTCGAGGTGGTTGGTGGGCTCGTCCAAGACTAAAAAATTCGGTGCCTGAGAAAGGATCGTCGCCAATACAACGCGGCTCTTTTCCCCTCCCGAAAGCACCGAGATTTTTTTCTCGATCTCGTCCTGGGAGAATTTAAAGGCTCCGCCTAAGTTGCGGATCCATCCCACGGTGGCGTGAGGGTTCACCTCGTGCAGGGCCTCGAAAACGGTGAGCTTGGGGTTCAGTACATCCATGGAGTTCTGGCTGAAGTAGCCCAACTTGATGCCTGCGCCCACCACCGCTTTGCCGCTCGTGGGCTCGGCATGTCCGGCGATGATTTTCAGCAGCGTCGATTTCCCCGCCCCGTTCACACCCACCACGGCCACGCGGTCCATGCGCCGCACCAGGGCGTTCGCGCCCTGGAAGACGAGCTTATCCTTGCCCTCGTCCGTCTTCCAGATCTTGCCCAGGCCTTCGATCTTCACCACGTCGTCGCCCCCGCGCGGAGGCGCGGGCCACTCGAAGCTCACCACCCGCTCTTCGGGGGGAATCTCGATCCGGTCGATCTTCTCGAGCTTCTTCACCCGGCTCTGCACCTGGGCGGCGTGCGAGGCGCGGGCGGCGAAGCGGGCGATGAACTCCTCTTCCTTGGCGAGCATCTCCTCCTGGCGCTTGGCCGAGGCGATCAGCTGCTCGCGGCGGATGTCGCGCTCGCGTTCGTAGAAATCGTAGTTGCCCGAGTAGCTGGTGATCGTTTTGTTCGCCACTTCCACCACGCGGCTCACGAGGCGGTTGAGGAAATCGCGGTCGTGGCTCGTCATCAGGAGCGCCCCCGGAAAGGCGGCGATCCATTCCTCCAGCCAGAGAATGCTTTCGAGATCGAGGTGGTTGGTGGGCTCGTCCATCAGCAGAACGTCGGGCTGGAAAGCGAGAATGCGGGCCAACGCAATGCGCATTTTCCAGCCGCCGGAAAAGCTCTCGGTGGGACGGTGGTAGTCGTCGGGACCGATCCCGAGACCGGTCAGAATCGCTGCCGCCCGCGATTCGAGGTCGTAGCCACCCATGGCCTCGAACTGGCTCTGCTTCTCGCCATATTCTTCGAGAATCTTTTCCATCTCGGCGGGGTCGAGGTCAGGATCGGAAAGTTTGGCCTCGATCTCCTTCAGGCGGTTCTGGATGGCCTCCGCGTCGCCCACGGCGGCGATGACTTCCTGCAAAGCGCTGCGGCCCTGCATCTCTTCAATCTGCTGGGAAAAGTAGCCGATCTTGGGCTTGCCCACCTTCACCACCCGCCCGGCATCCGGCTCCTGCTCACCGGCCAGCAGGCGGAAGACGGTGGTCTTGCCGGCGCCATTGGGGCCGACGAGGCCGATCTTCTCGCCCGCATTGATCTGGAAGGAAGCGTTGCTGTACAGCACTTTGCTTCCGTAATTTTTGGTGACGTTGGCGAACTGGAGCATTACGGGAAGGAATCTAACCCCAGACCGCAGCTTTTTCTAGGCGACCGACTCCCCTTTTTGATCGCAGATGTCGTTTTCCACCCCTAAGGAGAGGTCCTGCAGCTTGCGCCGGCGTCTTTCGGTGAACGCCTCGCATTCGTGGGCTAGCATCTCGCGCTTCCAGGGGTCCTTGCCGCCTCCGATATGGCGTACGGCCTCATAAAGAGCGGGCAGCTCGAACTCGATCCACTCTAGAGGGGAGCCGCCCGGATCGTCGAGCAGAAGCGGGTCCTCACATTCATACTCCTCGGCCTTGCTACGCTTTTTCTCGGTTTTCTTTGCCATGCGACCTCCCTTTTCCGCCTGCAGCCTACGCTCGCGGAAGAGCCCGCAAAAGCGCTCTTTCGCCGCACAAAAGCGGGAACAGCTTCAAATGAAATGAGGTAGAGATGGGGCATAAAGCATAGCGATCCCCTTTGACCGATAGTATCCTTAGTGGCACATGCGCCGCCTGCTCCGCCTTCTCCTCCTCCTGGTCGTGGTTCTGCCCTTGAGCGGCGTGGTGACCGTCTATTTTTTCCGCGACCAGATTCTGCTGGAGCAGATTCGCAAGCGCTCGGGCCTCCTGGCGCCTGCCAAGCTAGAAATCGGCTCGCTCGAATCGCGTCTGCTGGGCGGCGTTTCGCTCGTCTTGAAAGACGTGCAGTTCGTGAACGGCGGAATCCAGGCAAGGATCCGCGAAGCCCGCCTGAGCTCTCCCCTGAACGCCTTCGCCCTCTACCAGGCCTACAACGCCAAGCAGGAGATCCCGCTTTCGATCGCCCTGGTCACTCCGGTGGTGACCCTGCCGCTTCCGCCGCCTGGTAAAGGGGGCACTCCTTCTTCTCCTACGGCATGGCCCCCTACCATCGTTCTCCCGCTCGCGAGCCCCCTGCCCCTGCGCGCCGAGCTCTCCGTGCTGAACGGGGAACTCCATGGTCCCTATGAGGCCCGCGATCTGGAATGGAAGGCAACGTTGCGCGGGAATCCCTCCGGCTTGGAGGGTGAGACACAGCTGAAAGCCCAGCTGGGCGGGGCAGGCACCGACACCCGCCTGCCCATTTCGCTGGAAACGAAGTTCGCTGGCACGCCACGGGCGCTGAAGCTGCAGACACTCGGCCTTCGCGCCGCCGGAATCGAGGGAAGCGGGAGCGGTGAGCTTACGCTGGAACCCCTCGCAGGAAAGTTCCGGCTGGGCATGGAGGTGCCGGATCTTTCCCGCCTGAGCCTGCGGCCCGAGGAGAAAAGCGCGCTCGGGCTCACGGCCCAGCCCGCGGGAAGTTTTTCGCTGAAGCTCTACGGCACCCTGAACGCCAAAGGGCTGGTGGACGGCAGCGGGCAGCTGAAGCTGCAGAACGCTGTGCTCCCTCTCAACCTCCCCGAGCGCACGGCCTTCAGCAAGCTGGCCGAGGGCCACCATCTCGAAGGCAACCTATTGGCGCAGGTCGACCTGCCCTTCCAGCTGAAGCTGGATGTTTCGTCGGCGAATGCGCCGGTCATCACCGTGAGCAAGGCGAGTGTGGGAATGGATCTCACCAATGCCGCGTTGGCGTCCAAAGGAATGCTGGAGAAGCCCAAGGGCATCCCGCTCCGCGCCTCCTTCCAGGGTGGGAGCGACGAAAAGGGCGTGCGCGTGGAGTCGCTGTCCGCCACCTTCCACACCCTCACGCTCCGAGGCAGCGGCTCCGTGCCCTTGCCGCTCGGAAAGAGCGTGGATGCGTCCTTCGAGCTCCGTGTGCCCAGCCTCGATGGCTTTCCCGCACTCCTGCCGATGCTCCGCCAAGGCGAGGGAGCCGCGCTCGCCCAGGCCAAGGGATCGATCGAAGCCGTGGGAAAGGCACACTACCTGCTCCAGCAGCCGAGCTTCTCGATCGTCAGCCTCGATTCGCTTTGGGTGCGGAACCTGCAACTTCCCTTGGCCTATACTGGCGCGTCGGCATCGGCCAAAGGCGTACTGACTGGAACGATCTCAGGCAAAGGGAAGTATGCGGCCGGTGACCTCAACATCACCCAGTCGAACGGCTTCCTCGACTTCACAGCCCTCGATCTGGCAATCCCCGGCAAGCTCGCCAAGCCTCGCGGCCGCAAACTCGAAATCGCCTTTGACGCCAAAGGAAACGCCAGCCGACTGCAGATCAACAACCTTCAGCTGAAAGCCCAGGGTCTTTTCGCCCATGTGCGCGGCTCGGCCGCCTTCAACGCCAAACGAAATGCAACAGTGCAGTTGAAGGCGCTCATCAAGGCGGAGCTCGAGCCGCTGCGCGAGTACCTACCCAAAGACATGCCGGCGAAAATTTCCGGTGGAAATTTCAGCGCCGATCTCGCTCTCGGCGGCAGCTGGATCCCGGAAGGCGGCCTAGAGAAGAGCCCGCTCTCGGTTTCGGGGCAGCTCGAAGGGAAACTTGCCTCGGTGGTGATGCCGGAAGCGGCGGCGGCGGTAGCAAAGTCCGCGACCCCGCCCAAAGCACTGCTCCCCGACTGGCCGTTAGCCCGCAACGCGAAAGTGGGCATGCGCTTCAACATCGGGCAGTTCCAGCGCGGAAGCCTCGTCATGAACGGCATCTCCACCACCGGAAGCCTCAGCCAGGGGAAGTTCGTGGTGAACGGCAGCGTGGCCGAGCTTTTCGGTGGAAAAGCCTCGCTGACTGCTCTTCAGGGCTCCCTGCTCGATCCTAAACTTGCTTTAAGTGGCAAGGGCGGCGTGGACGGGCTCGATCTCTCCCAGGCGGCAGCTTTCGTGGATAAGTCGTATGGCGAGATTGTGAAGGGAAGCCTGAAAGCGTCTTCCACCTTCTCGGTTCCCGATTTCTGGAGCGACAGCCTGATGAATTCGGCGAGCGGGGCCGGCGAGGCCACTGTGCACAACGGCTACCTCTCGACGGCCAGCTTCGATGCACTGGTGAATGAGAAGCTCAAGGGCATTCCTGGATTGGGCGAGAAAGCCAATGTGAAAACGGGGGGAGTGAGTTCCGAAATCCAGACTGCGTTTCAGTTCGCGAACGGTAAGGCCGTGTTTCAAAAGTTCACGGCAGTGACTCCGCAGAAAGACGAAATGATTCTGAAAGGCACGATCGGCCTCGATTTTAATGCCGATCTTTCGGGCGAAGCGCATCTCACCAACGCTCCCGTGCGCGGGGCCGTGCG
>DATBTF010000101.1:0-22110 GCA_036559405.1 Bdellovibrionota bacterium | reverse complement strand
TCGATTTCGTTCATGATCTTCATCGCCTCGATGATGCAGAGAACGTCGCCCTTCTTCACGCGCGCCCCAACTTCTACGTATTTAGGGGCGTTGGGGCCGGGAGAAGCATAGAAGGTTCCTACGAAAGGCGAGACCACTTCCTTGCCCCGAGCGTTTTCTGTTTTCGCTGCGGGAGCTGCTGCTGCAGACGCGGCAGAAGCTGCAGGTGAAGCCAAAGCAGGGGCAGGAGCACTCACAGGAGCGGCGTAGGTGACCATCGGGGCAGGGCCACCAACGAAGTCTTTGCGGATGCGGATGCGCTCCTTGTTTTTTTCCCACTCGAGCTCCGCGATCTCGGATTTCTCGACGATCTTGATGATTTTCTCGAGTTCTTTGAGCAGCATCAGTTCACCTTTTCCACGTAGCTATTGTCACGAGTATCCACTTTGATCTTATCGCCCTCGTTGAGGTGCAGGGGCACGTTTACCACGGCTCCCGTTTCGAGCGTGGCCGGCTTACCGCCGCCGGACACCGTATCACCGCGCAGGCCCGGCTGGGTCTCAGTGATCGTGAGCGTCACGAAGGTGGGCACTTCCACGGAAATCGCCTTGCCCTTATAGAAAAGCACGCTGATCTGCGCGCCCTCCTGAAAATAGTTTTTCCGGTCGCCAACTTCGGCATCGCTCAGCTGGATCTGTTCATAGTTTTTCTGATCCATCAGGTGGTAGCCGTCGTTATCGGCGTACATGTACTGATACTGGCGTTCCTCAATGTCGGGCACACCCACCTTCTCGCCACTCCGGATGTTGCGTTCGAGGGTATTCTGCGTGAGCAGATTTTTCATCTTGGTGCGGGTGAAAGCGGCGCCCTTGCCTGGGGAAATGTGCTGAAAATCGGTGATGACATAGGGCTGCCCCTCGAACTCGATCTTCAAGCCTTTGCGGAAATCGCCAGTTTCGTACATTGAATTTCTCCTTCAGGGCTCTTAGGCGTGGCCGGCGCTCTGCTTTCGCAGCCGAACCTGAGCCAGCATTCGCTCCAGGAGTTGCGCCTTGGCCGATAAAGCGGTGCGGCGCAAATCTGTCGAGGACTTGTCTGGAGCAGGGAGCACTATTCCATTAGATCCAAGGTCTTGCAAGGTTTCTCTGGCCCAGTCATTGCCGGGATCTTCCTGGAGAATTTTGCGCAAAACCTTCACGGCTTTCGCCTTGAGACCCTGTCGTAAATAAAGCTCGGCGATTGTGCGCGTTGCAAAAGTCGGCTCCGCTCCATCGTCCTCGGCAACTGGATCCGGGCCAGCATCCAATTCCGCTTCCGCTTCAAAGGCTGCAATGGCCTGCATTCCGAGGTTCGCCGGAATCGCCGCCAACGACTCACTGAAAGAACCCACTTGAAAATCGCTGATCCTTCCTGGGGGGGTGGGCACCTGGTCGGCAGAGGCCGAGCTCAAACGCTCCGGCGGCACGATGCTGGCGCTGTCGAGGTTTTCCAGCTCCTCAAGCGCCTTCACGGCCTCACTGTCCTGAGGGAAAAGTGAAACAACGCGGGTAAGTGCACGCACCGCCGCCTGGCGTTGCCCCAGGCGCACATAAATTTCCGCCTGCAGCTTCTGCGCTTTGATATTTTCGGGATTCTGCTTGAGAACCTCCCGGCAAACGGCAGAAGACTCCGCAAAGCGCCGCAAATCGAACAAGCAACGGGCTTTACAGACGAGAGCGCTGGCCAGGCTGGGATGATGGTCCAAACCCTCTTCGAGGATTTCCAGGGCCTGCTGCGGCAAGGATTCCGCTCGGTAGCTCTCCGCCAGCGAGACGAAAATGAGCGATTTTGGATTGCGCTGCAGCTCTTTCAGCTGCTTCAAAAGACCCTGGTTACGCACCAAGCCGGGCCGGTAGGGTTCCTTGCTCACCATGCTCCGCTTATATCTCGCCCCCAAAACTAAAGCAAAATAATCAGATATCAAAATCCCTATAGTGTTTGCGAGGGTGCCTCTGGGTCCAGGATCTGGGGTGTGATGAAGACCATGAGCTCACTTTTTGTGCTGGATTTGCTATCCGTTCGGAACAGCTGCCCGATGAACGGAAGATCTTTTAATAAAGGAATCCCCGCTACGGTGGCTTGAGACTCCGCCTGGAATACCCCGCCCAGAACCAGGGTGGCACCGCTGTCCACCAGCACATCCGTAACGATCGATTTGTTGTTCACGGAAACGTTTCCGTTCACCGGAGTACCCACGGCGTTTTTGGTAACCGTAAGGTTCTTGAGCTGTACGGATCCATGGCTCGTGACCTGCGGAGTCACCGTCAAGGACAAGGCAGCGATGATGTCTTTGAAGGAACCGGCCGCGCCCGTTCCTCCAGACACGGGCACAGTGATCGTTGTACCGTCGATGATGTTGGCGGGGGAGTTATTGTTCACAATCAGCCTGGGCGAGGCGATCGTCTTGCTTTGTCCGTTGATCTCGGCCAGATCGATCTTGGCGAAAATCTGCGAGCGCGAAGTGGCACCGAGGCCTACGCCGAAGGATGAGGTTCCTGCCGCCGACGAAATCGTGAATTTTCCCGCGTCGTCGGTATCCAGGGGAAACTTCACGTCCCCCTGACCGTTAAAGGTGCCCCCGGCGCCCCCGGCGCCCGACTCTGTATACGTATGCTGCTTCCAGGACACGCCGATGTTCTTGGAAAAAGTTTCGTTCGCCACGATTACCTTGGCATCGATGAGCACCTGGGGAACGGGAACGTCCAGCTCCTTCACCAGGCGGCGGATCCGCTCGATGGAATCTTTCGTATTGGTGACCACTAGGGAGTTCGTGCGGGATTCCACCTCGATGCGGCCCCGCTTGAAGTCTTGTCCCAGACGGCCGATTTCGCCGGCAGCCGTGGCAACGGAGCCACCCGAGGCCGAAGCCACTCCTGCAGTAGCCGCCGATGACGAGGTAGTTCGCTCCTGAATGAGGCTCGAGATCAGCGATTTCATGTCGGCGGCGGGAATGAAACCGAGCGGAATCACGGCCATGATCACCGGTTCGAGTTCGTCGCTGAGGGAGATCTCTTTTTTCTTAGCCTCTGCCTGTTTGTTGAAGGTGTCGAGGGTCATGATGCGCACCACGTTGCCCATCACGGCCGCACGGTAGCCCTTCTGCTGGATCACGATGTCCAGAAGCTGATCCCAGGGAAGGTCTTTTACAGCAAGGCTGGTTTTCTGCCCTTCGACATCGGTGTCCCAGATGATGTTGAGGTCGGAGCTTTCGCCCACGAGGCGGAAGATATCCGGCACCTCGGCGTCCTTGGCTTCAAAGGTTACCTTGGATCCGAAATATTTTTTCTCCTCGTCGGGCGAGTTCAATACTTCGATCAGCCTCCTCGCCACCTCTTCGCTCTTCTTGGCGGCCGCTTGGCGTTCCTTTAGCTCGTCGGAATGGAGCAGTTTCGCGCTCTCCTTGCTGAAGATGGCAGGCAAATACGAGGCGGTCCCGGGCTTGCGCTTGATCTCCACGACGAAACGGCCCGGCAGGTCGTTGCTCGTAACGTCGGCTCCCTGGCGAAGCTGCACCACGAGCTTGGCCATGGCCTTCGCCCCGTGGGTGGAGTTGTAGGGCGTCATCTGCAGCACGGGGCCTTCTTTGGCGGAAACATCGATCATCTTCGTGAGCGCGGGGGGAAGGCTGAGGTCTTCGGCCTCGATGATCACGTTTCCCTGCTTCTCGCTCTTGAAGAGGCGGAACTTGCCTTCACCGGCGTGCACAACTGTGAGCGTGGCAGCGTCCTTGCCCGTCTTCAGGTCGAGCTTCGTCACCTGGCCGGCCCATGCGCCGGTGGCCACCAGAAGGGAGCAGATTCCCAGCGCCTTGATCAACATTCCTTGCATCATGTCGTTCCTCCTGAAAAATCCGAGCCTGACGGCTATTTCTTTCCGTCCTTATCCACATCACCTTTTGCTTCCGCGCTTTGCTTCGCCGCGAGAAGCGCCCGCTTCTGATCATCGGCCTTGCCGCCCACTTTCAGCAGCACTTCGGTTTTATCCACGAAGCCGCTCTTGGCCCTCTGGCTTTGGCGCACGATCAGGCCTTCATGGGTGATTTTGGCCACTACACCCTTGCGGTTGCCCAGCTTGTCGTTTTCTTTCACGATCACTACCCGCTGGGTGGTGCCTTCCTTTGGCAGACGCACAAGGGCGCGGGGATATTTATCGCCGATGAGAACCGCCACCACCTCATACTCGGCAACAGCATAGCGTTCCAAGATGGGGGCGCCGAGCGTGGGCCCTTCGTTCTCACCGAGGGTCGAGCTGGCCGAGGGAATCTCGAAGGGCGGCGCGACCTCACGGAACGGATCCTTGCGGAACATCACCCCGGGGATCGTCGAAAGCGACTGCATGAACTGTTCGATCGAAACCTCTTTTTGTTCCGGCTCGTCGGCGGCCATTGCCTTCAAGCACAACGTCAGACCAATGAACAATAGAAGGGCTCTCATTTTTTCCCTCCCCCAGCGGGCGCCGGCGCGGGCGCGCCCTGGCCGACCCCGCCACGATAACGATAGGTGAGCACGCGCAGGCTACCCATAATGCCGGGATAGATGTCCCGTCCCCCAGTGAGCTTGGTGCCGGCGAAAGCGCCTTCCTCGCCTCCAAGCATCATCGCCGGGCGGCGCGTATCGCGCGCGATGGAAAAGTTTTCCACGTTGATCAACCTCGCCATGTGGGCCAACCGGTCAAGGAAGATGAAGAACTGCTGGAAGGTGCCGCGGGCATCGATCGCAAAGCCGAGGGTGTTATACAGCTCGCCCTGGTCTTCGCGCGCATCGGGAGCGATCTTGGTGATCTCGATCTCGAGCTGCTTGGCTTCGCGAAGGATGTCAGTCAGAAGATCGGGAAGGAAAAACTGCCGGGGCAGGGCCTCCTTCAGGCTCTGCAGCGATTTCACCAGCTCTGAATAGCGGCGTTTCTTTTCCTCGAACTGCTTTTCGAACTCCTTGGCTTCCTGGATCTTCCGCTCAAGGCTGGCGATGGTGGTGTTCTCGGTCTGCACGCCCTGCTCTTTCATTTCCACGTCGGAATTGTCGAGCATGAAATAGAAATATGCGGCCCCTGCGCCCACGATGAGAATCACGTGATTCCATTTGAGCTTCTCCAGGATGGCTTTTATCCGCTGAACTATCACTTACTCGCCTTCCTTCACTAGGAATTCCAGGGAAAACCGCTTCGTCTTTTGCATCGCCTCCGGCACGCCCTGGATCATCTGGCCCTTGGGCTCTTCCGCCAGGATTTCCTTGAACACCACGTTAGAGTAACGGGTGCTTTCCGTGACCGATTTCACGAAGTCGTTCACCGGGAAAAATTCCCACGACTTCCCGACCATGCTCACACGGCGGTTTTCGAACTTGAACTCGTCGACCCATACCTTCTTGACGGCATCGATCTGTGTCACAACGTCGTTGAGTGTTTTGAATGCAAGTGCGCGGCCCTGCTGGAGAGCGTTCACGGCGTCGAGCTGCCTGCGAAGCTCGCTTTCTTCCTTGTTGAGCTGTTCCATCTGCTTGCGGATGTCTTTTTTGGACGAAAGCTCCTTCTGCAGCTCCGCCGACCTTGCCGTGAGTTTGGCCAGCTCGGCATCCAATTCGGCGACGCGCTGATCGTGCAGATAGGTAGGAACGAAGTCGGCGATGTAGAGGCCCACCAGGATCACGACCACGCGAATGAACGCCGGCCGGAGCTCCTGGATGTCAGCCATGGTAATCCCGAGCCTCTCGAATTTTTCATCGAGACCGAAGGGAATCTTCGCGACTTTCTTCTTGCCTAAGAGGTTTATCCTGATCATGGTCGCCTACGACTCATTTCTCAGTGCGAGGCCGAGCGGCACGGCGGCGCTGGAACTGATCGCCGCTACGAACTCCTCGCTGAACTGGCGGCCGGAGCAGGCCACTTTGTTGAACGGATTCAAATACTCCACCGATAGACCGAGCACTTCCGTGAGCATGTTGGAAAGCCCGGGAATGCGGCTCGCGCCTCCGCAGAGGAACACTCCGGTGACCGGCAGCTGCACGGGGGACGCGGCGTAGAAGTCGAGGCTGCGGCGAATTTCAAGCGCGATGTTCTCGGAAATCGAGGTCACGAGCGGCAACACTTCCTCGGGAATCTGGCCGGTGCTGCACGCATCGATCTTGAGCACCTCGGCCTCGGGAAAAGAAATCCCGAGCTTGTTCTGGATTTCCTGGGTGAGGTTCTTGCCGCCGATCGCCACGTCACGCGTGAAGATGGTCGTGTTGTGGCTAACGATATTGATCTTGGTGAGGCTGGCGCCTACGTCCACGAGCACCACGGCGTTGTCGGGCGTCATCTCGTAGTTTTCCCAGAACACGTTGGCCAGGGCGAGCACGTCGATGTCGAGGATTTCGGTCTCGAGACCCGACTCCTTCAGCGTGCCAAGACGCTTGTCGATGAAGTCCTTCTTGGCGGCCACGAGCAGGATGTCCATCTTGCCGTCACCGGTATCCTCCTGCACCACTTCGTAGTCGAGGCTGATGTCCTTCATGTCGAAGGGAATGTACTGCTCAGCCTCCCAGTACACCTGGTCCTCGAGCTCCTTGGGGCCCGTCTTGGGAATGGAAATATGCTTGATGATCACCGAGGCGCCGGCAACCGACGTGCAGACCATCTTCGAACGGGGAGAGGCTTCCTTGAGGAGCGCCTTGATCGACTCCACCACCGCTCCCTGATTCACGATCTCGCCGTCCACGATCGTGTCTTCGGGAAGGTTGACGCTGGAGAACGAGCGGACAACCCATCCGCTGCGTTTCTTTTCCACTTCGACAAGTTTTATTGCGCTCGATCCGATATCGAGTCCGACGATCGGCTTGCCGCCTAATCCGAACATGGGTTCCCCTCCCTAGGGACCTGGTTTTCGTTCCGCCGCCGCGGAACACGCTTTTTCAAAATCCTTTTTGTTCAGCGTATTTAGTTTATTGTAGCTGTGCGTCGGGATAGGTCAAGCGAAGGCCGTGTAAAACGCTTCGATAACTCAATAAATTCAGTGGATTTTCGTGGCGCCCTGTTTCAATTTCGCCGGAAACAGGTAGGGGGCTTTAGAAAGCGTCGCCTTCGTCGTCGAAATCGCCACGGGACCCGCCGCCGCCCGAAGCCGGACGCACGCTTTCGGCCACGGCTTCGGCCTCCTCTTCGCTCCCGCCCTCTTCGTCCGCAGCCTCAAGCTCCAGATCCACAACGACCTTGCCCCACTCTTTTTCGGTAGCAAGATCCTGGCGGATCACATCGAGGTACTTATCGGGGTACTTGTTCACCAGCTCTTCGACGTAATTGTTCAGCTGGCCGCTCGCAAGGATGGCTTCTTTGCGCTTAATCCGGCGCCAGTTCTTGATGTAGTGGAGCCGGCAGTAGCCCGTAAGGATGAATTCCTGTTCACAACCGGGCTCACGGCAGCGATTCTTTCGGGAAACAGATCCTTCGGAGGCAGACTTGCCCTTCTTCTTGCCTTCCTTTGTGAGCAGGGCCACGCCCTTGGGCGCCGGCACCACCAGCACCACCTCTTTTTTGCCTTTGCCGGCGGGAACGGCCTTGAGCGGCTTGGCGGGCGGAAGAGCCGCGGCTTTTTTTCCTTGCGGGGCAAGGGCTGCTTTCTTGAGATCTTTCTTGCTGAGTTTGGCCGCTTTCGCCGGTACAGGCTTTGCTGGTTTTTTGGCTGCGCCCTTTTTCCCGGCGCTCAATCCCACGGACTTGGCCACACTCTTGGCGGCCTTTTTTAACGCAGAGCCCAATAATCCGCTCTTGGCGATTTTTGTAGCGGTTTTCGCGGGCTTTTTAGGTTTTGCGGCTTTGGCTTTTTTCGCTTTTTTCTGCGGCATCCATCTTGTTTGCTCTGACACGAGAGCGATGTCAAGGAAGGATATTTAGAAGGGAAGGTCTTTCTAGCCGTCGCACATCGCTGCCGTCTCCGCAGAGACGGTACAGCGCCACAGCTTACCGTCGGGCGGGTAGGGGTGGTCGCGGTTGTCGAGCATCTTGCGTCCGCCGCCATGGTGATAAAGGCGGCAATGCATCTCGAAGGTTTCCTTGGTCCACGGCAGCTGCACCCACTGAAAGTGGGTATAACCTTTATCCAGCTTCTCCATCAGGCTGTCGCGGAGGTTCTGGTCGGCCCGGCCGACATAGGAGATGTTCGCCTCGCCCTTGGAGAGCTGGAACACCCCGAGCAGGCCGTCGGGCACTTTTTGTACATTTTCTCTTGTATAGGGGAGCCAGGGACTCATGCCCTCCACTTTAACCAATTCTCCTTGGATTTCCAGCGGATTCAGTCTTACCCCCTGGGACGGGTAAAGCTTCTCCTTGCCGCTCCCCATACAGGGTGATATTCTTAAAACATAGGTTGCTGCTTTTGGATGTGCGACCTTGCTTCTCCTCGACGGTCCGCGCTTTGGCGCGGCGAAAAAAGATCCGAGAAGAGAGGCAGATGCAGGCGGAATAGCCTGCCCCCAAGCTAAAACAGGAAGCTACAGCTAACAGGAAATGAAGTGCGCCTTAAGCCGGCGCCGCCAACAAAAAACCGATTGAGCCCAGGAGTTTGTCTCCTGCCGCGCGCCCCAGCATCCAGTGCGCCCCCTTCGGAAAAAGGACCCCAAGTGATCGACAAATCAGTGATAGACCCGAACGCCCTTCAATTTTATCGCATGTTGAAGGAGGCGGGATTTTCCGCCTACTTCGTGGGGGGAAGCGTAAGAGATCTGCTTCTCGGAAAAAACCCCAAAGACTTCGACATCGCCACCAACGCCACGCCTCAACAAATCAAGCGCATCATCCCCCAGGGACGCATCATCGGGCGGCGCTTTCGCCACGTGATGCTGGAAAAGAACGGCGGCCGTTACGAGATCGTGACCTTCCGCGGCCCCGTGGTGCAGGCCGAAGAAGAGCAAGCTGAGCTCGACGACGAAGCCTTGGAAGACCAGCCGGTAAGTGCTGAAGAAGGGGCTCCCGAAGAGAATCCCGGGAACCAGCTGATGAATGGAAATGGACCGGACCGCGGACGCCGCAACTATCCCGACCTCAACCAATTCGGCAACGCCGAGCAGGACGCGAAACGCCGCGACTTCACCATCAACGCCTTGTTCTACGATCCTGATGCCGATGAGCTGGTGGACTACGTGGAAGGCAAGTTGGACATCGACCGCCGCCTGATCCGCTCGATCGGCGACTCCATGCAACGCATGGAAGAGGACCCGATCCGCATCCTGCGCGCCATCCGCCACAAGATGAAGCTCGGCCTCGACTACGACAGCGCTCTCGAAAGTGCGATGCGCGAGAAGGCCCCCCTGCTGGAAACCACTTCCAAAGACCGCATCCGCGAAGAATTTCTCAAAGTATGCAACGACCACTCGCTCGGCGATTTCCTCTCGGAATCGCGGCGCCTGGGCCTCGTGCCCTACATTATGCCCTGGTTCGACGGAGTTTCGGACGAGAGCTGGGAACAGGGAATGCGCCTGTGGACGCAGCTGAAGACCACCCCCCCGAGCGATCGCCCCAATCCGGATCTCGGCCTGGCGCTGATGATGGTTCCGCTGATCGGCTCGCTGGTGCTCGAGCCCTATAAGCAGACCCTCAAGGAAAGCGAGAAGAACTACCTTCCCGATATGAAGTACTTCCTCAGCTGCGAATCGCTGCGGAACTTCTACTTGCGGAACCTGCGTATCTCGCGGGCGCAGACAGACCATATCGTGCGCACCCTCTTTTATTACAGCCGCATGAGCGGTCTGTGGCTCGAGCAGGGTCCGCCACGCCGGATCGTGGGACGGCTCTTCCAGCATCCGCCCGCCCTCCTTGCCGCGAAGATGGCGAAAATCGGCCTCGAACTCGACGGCAAGGAAACCCCGCCCTGGATCGCGGAACTCGCTGATTATGATAATTCGCGCCGCGAACGTGGACGCCATGGCCGCGACGGCCGCGACCGCGACGGAAGAGATCGTGGAGACCGTGGTCCCCGCGAAGACCGCGGGTACCGCGAGCAGCGTAACGAACAAGAAGAAGGTGAAGAGCAGCCGAGAGAAGGGCGCGACGATTCGGACGCTCCTCCCCCGCGCCGCCGGGAAGAACGCGAAACAGTAAAAGTGAATCGCCTGCCTCCGCCCGACCAGCCGATGGTTTGGAATGGCCCCCTGCACGCTCCCGTGCTTCGCCCGCACTTTCCGGAAGAGCAAACTGTACGTTGGGCCCGCAAAGACCAGAGCGTGCGCGCCTATCGTCCTTCGGGCATACCCAATCCACCCATCGACCATGCGCTTCTTAAGTCGAACCTCGTTTATAACTACAAGCCCGAGATCGACCCGAATGCGGCCCGTGGACCCGAAGAAGAGGGTGGCGAGGAACGCAGCGAGCGAGGCGGACGCGGCAGACGCGGCGGCCGGGATCGCGGCAGAGGCAGAGGACGGGACCGTGGCCGAGGCCGCGGAGGCGAAGGTCCGCGCGAGTCCGAGGCCACCACTGGCAATGAACCGCGGGAAGAACAGCCGATGGCGGTGGCCGAGGACGAACAGCCGCCCCCGCCCAGGGCGCAGGAAACGCGGCAACGGCAGCGTTCCCATGAAGATGAAGATTCGATCGGAAACATGCGCCGTCCCGGGGAAGCACCGGCGGCTTTGGAGTCGATGGACGGTAGCTCCTACGGCGACGATAGTGACGATGTCGACGACGATATCGGCAACCGCCTCGACGCTCCTCCCACCTCGGGACATGTGGGCGTGAACGGCGAAGGCATTCTCGGCAGCCCGCGCGGCGGAGGCCGTGGCGGCCATCGTGGCGGCAGTGGCGGCGGTGGCGGCCAGGGCCGTAGCGGTGGTGGTGGACGCCGGGGGGGAAGAGGCCGTCGGCGCGGCAGACGCGGTGGTGGTGGAGGCGGAGGCGGCGGACACAGAAGCCCGTCCCACTCCAGCTCGCGCCATAGCCAATGAACCAGCACCTGCTTCTCAAAGTCAGCGGCGTGGATGCTCCCGGCATCACCGCTGCAATCGCCAACTGCATTGAGAAAGAAAACGGCAAGCTACTCGACATCGAACAGGCCGCCACCCAGGGCCTGCTGAGCCTGATGGTGCTGGTGGACGTGGATTCCGCCAAATCCACCCAGTACGAATCCAAGATCCGCGAAGCGTTGAAGCCCTATAAGCTCGACATCCAGTTCGACCGCATCGACGCTAAACCCGTGGTGGCCGACCCCACCGACCGCTTCGTGGCCACCGTGATCGCCCAGGAAATTCCCGCCAAGCTGCTCGCCGAGCTAACGGCGAAAATTGCCGGCGACCAGATGAATATCGACTCGATCCGCAAGCTGAGCGCAAGCGGGCTGTCCACGATCGAGCTGATCTGCTCATCGAAGACCAAGGTGAACCTGGCCCAGATCACCGAGAAGCTGCTGGCAATCTCCACCCGCTTCCCGCAGGTCGACATTGCCATCCAGAAAGAGAATCTCTACCGCCGCTCCAAACGGCTCGTTGTTTTCGATATGGACTCCACCCTCATCCAGGGGGAAGTAATCGATGAGCTGGCCGATCTCCTGGGCAAAAAAGCCGAGGTTTCCGCGCTCACGAAAAAGGCGATGGAAGGCGATATGGACTTCCAGGAAAGCCTGCTCCGCCGCGTGAGTTTGCTGAAAGGCCTCACTCGCAAGGACCTTGATTTCGTCTACTCCCACATTCAGATGAGTCCCGGCGCGGGCCGCCTCATCAAAGCGCTGAAACGGCTCGGCTATCGTATTGCCATTATCAGCGGGGGATTCACCTATTTCGTGGAGCGGCTGAAGAACGAACTCGGCGTTCACTACGCCTACGCCAATGCCCTCGAACTCGAGGATGAAACCGTTACGGGACGGCTCCAGGGTCTGATCGTGGACGGCCGCCGGAAAGCCGATCTCCTGGAGCTGCTCGCCCAGCAGGAGGGAGTGCTCCTCGACCAGGTGATCGCGATCGGCGACGGCGCCAACGACCTGCAGATGCTCAAAAAGGCAGGCCTCGGAATCGCCTTCAACGCCAAGCCCCTTACCAAAGCCCTCGTGGGCACCTCGATCACCCATAAGAGCATGGATTCCATCCTCTATCTCCTTGGAATTACTGATAGAGAGCTCGACGAGATGGGAATTCGCTAATTTCCGTCATACGCTGAATTTATGGAGAATTTTCGGAATCTGGCCGATCGAGTCTTATGAGATTCACCACCCCGGCAATCCTGCTTTCCTTCTTGTTTAGCGTGGTTTGCCCGCCTCGTGCCTCTGCCGATATCTTCACCAAAGACCAATATTCCCGCTTCTATACAGCTTGTTTACTCAGCGGCGGCCCTTTTTCGCTGGCAAAATTCCTGGCGGGCCAGGGCGATGTATCTGATCCTGCAATGGCCATCACAGGGACGGGCATCGATATCGGGCATATCGCGACCAACGAGCCCACGTTCAAGTATCTTTCAAAAGTGCTGGGTATCGTCGGCGACATTTTCAGCGGCGTCTGGGCCGCGAGCTGCCGAACCACCCTCGACCTTTACAACCAGGGAAAGTCAGCCGCCGAGGTGAAGGCGACGATCAATAAAGACTTCGATGCCCAGGTGCTCGAGATCCAGAAGCTCGACGCCTCCGCCGAAGGCAAGGCCGGGCTCGTGGCCGCGCTCAACGTATTACGGCAGAACGGCCTCGATACAGCTGAGGTGCTCGAGATCTGGCTGAAGAAGGGGAACTGGCTGCCGAAGGAGTCCAAAGCCAACTTAGACCCTGCTTCCGCGCCAGTGGCTGGTTCCCGGTCCATGGCCAATGTGCGTACCGCAGCCACAAAAGCCAGCGACAGCCGTTTCCTAGCCAGTACGAACAAAAATGTGATCGAGCCGGGAAGGAACCGCGCCAGCTCCATCACCCGCAAAGCCATCAACGATTTCGCCAATACGGAGCTCAAGTCCGGGCGCTATACCCAGACAGGGAAGTGACTATGCAGAAGCTGTTGTCCATCTTAACGTTCCTCCTCCACCTTCAGGGAAACGCGCTGGCTTGCACCACCACCGCGTATCTTTCCGAAAGCGACGATCTCTTCGTCGGCAAATCTCTCGATTGGAATTTAGTGCACGGCTTCGTTTCGGTGAACCCGAAGGGCGCGCAAAAGCGGGGACTGCTGCTGCCAGGCACTTCCGCCCAGCCGATCCAATGGAAAGCCAAGTACGGGAGCGTGACCTTTGACCAAGTGGCGAGGAACTTCCCCTTTGGCGGCATGAACCAGGAAGGGCTGATGATCGAGGTGATGTGGCTGACTGAGACCAGTCCCCCTCCACTGAAGAACGACATTCCCGCCATCAATGAATCGCAATACATGCAGTATTTGCTCGACCAGGCCTCCAGCGTGGCGGCCGCGGTGGAGCTCACCAAGGGCATCCAGGTGCAGAAGGGCGCGGCTCCCATCCATTATCTGATGTGCGACAAAATTCGGGAATGCGCGATCGTGGAGTTTGTCAGTGGCGAGCGCAAGATCTACCGCTCTTCCGACGATTCAATGCCCTACAAAGCCCTCACGAACAACAACTATCCCAATTCGCTCGCCTTCCTGAAGGGGTTCATCGGCTTCGGCGGCAGCCAGTCGATCCCGTATGGGAATTCCGGATCTCCTTCCCGTTTCGTGATCGCAATCGCCGAATCAGAAAAGCGCAATGACCCGCGCGACAGCCGGGGCCGCCCGGATCCTGTAAGCAAAGGCTTCAAGATCCTCGAAAAAGTTATGGCGCCCAATACTGCCTGGCAGATCGTCTATGATCCCGCGCATGAAAAAATCTCGTTCCGCAGCAGGGATTCTCTCGCCATTAAGAGCGTGGATCTACGCCAGTTCAAGTTTGACTGCAATCAGGGTTATCTGTATCACCGGATCAACCAGGGATCGGGAGACGTTTCCGGCCAGTTTGAGAAAATCACGAACGCCGTAAGCGACGAGCATATCGACAAAAGCAGCTTCATTCCGGCCAACCTAAGGCCTTTGCTGAAGCAATATGACCGGGCCAGTCCCATGGACTGCAGCGCTCCTAGGCTCCCCGCTTCCGCTCCAGCCAGTACTGTTCGTAAAGCATCACCAGCAGGCCGCCAGTAATCGCCATATCCGCCACGTTCAGCACCCCGGTGTGGAGCGGCCCGATCCCGAAATAAAGAAAGTCCACCACGCTTCCGCGCGAAACGCGGTCGATCAGATTGCCCACTCCGCCGGAGATCACGAAGGCGAGGGAGATCACGGTCACCCAGTTGTGCGCCGTGCGCACCAGCCAAAGCACACAGAAGCCGATGATGAAAAAGACGCCGATCACGAAGAGCAGTGTGCGCATCTTCGGATCCAGATTGGCCCCCAGACTGAGAAACGCGCCGGTATTCTCGGCGTATTCGAGCCGGATCGAGTCCCAGAGGAAAGAGTGGCCCGGCTTTCCCCTGAGATGCTGTAACGCCAGCGCCTTGGTGAACTGATCGAGCAAAACAGAGAAAGCCACCACGATGAAAGTGGCGGTGAGCTTCGACTTCAAGGGAATGGCGGGTTTCTTTTTGGGCATTCTTCCGGGCCTCTAAACGCTGAGGTCCAGCATCCGCTGGATGGGTTTAAGCGCGCGCTCACGCAGCGCCGGGGGTACGTCAATTTTCGGCTCCAAAGTTTCCAGGCAGAGCGCGATCTTTTCGAGAGTGTTCCGGCGCATATAGGGACATTCGTTGCAGGCGCAGTTTGCGTTCGGGGGAGAGGGGATGAATGTCTTGTGAGGCGCGGCCTTCTGCATCTGATGCAGGATCCCCGCTTCGGTGACAACGATGAACTCTTTCTTTGGAGACTTCACCGCATAGTTCAGAAGCGCCGTAGTAGAGCCGATAAAATGCGCGCGCTTCAATACCGGCTCTTCGCATTCAGGATGGGCGATCACTTCGGCAGCGGGGTGAACGGTCTGCAGCTGCACGAGCTTCTTCTCCGAGAAGGTTTCGTGCACCACGCATGCGCCCTGCCACAGCACCATCTCGCGGCCCGTCTGTTTCATCACATAGGCGCCCAGGTTCTTGTCCGGAGCGAAGATGATTTTCTGGTCCTTGGGAATGCTGTTGACGATCTTCACGGCATTGGAGCTCGTGCAGATGTAGTCGCTTTCGGCTTTCACGTCGGCAGTGCAGTTGATGTAGCTCACCACCACGTGGCCGGGATGCTTCTTCTTGAACTCGCGGAAAAGCGGGGCGGGGCAGGAATCAGCGAGCGAGCAGCCGGCTTCGAGGTCGGGGAGGAGCACCACGCGTTTCGGATTGAGGATCTTGGCGGTCTCAGCCATGAAATGCACGCCGGCGAAAACGATCACGTCGGCCGTGGTCTTGGCGGCCTGCTGGGAAAGCTGGAGGCTGTCGCCGATGAAATCGGCGATATCCTGGATATCAGGCTCCTGGTAGTAATGCGCCAGGATCACGGCATTACGCTCTTTCTTCAGCCGGGCGATCTTCGCAAATAGGTCCTCGTGCGGTTTCATTGCGAGATATTTAGCACATTCCACCTTCCCCTGCAGGGAATTAACCGACCGAAAACAAAGGGGTTTATAAAGGTACCACCCTGGCGTAAAATAAGATCATGTCAGGTACTTTTCGGCTCGTCCGCGGCGAGCTGGGTTTCATTCTCAATCTTCTCTTCGCCACTTTCCTTCTGGTGGCCTTCGCCCAGGACGCCGATTCCGACCATGTGAAGTTTCCCTATATCGTCGTTTGGACTTTCCTGGTGACCGCAGTGAGCTACACCGTGCTCGACATCATGAAGTACCTCGACTCCTACCGAACGAGGCCTTCGCGTACCGACCTGGTGACCCTCTATCTCACTCTCCTGCTCCCCTTCCTCGTGCTCAAGCAGGTTTTTTTCGCCTTCACGGGGCTGGCGATCCTCCGCTACCGCGAAATTTTCCTCGGCCTTCCCTTCGTGGCTCTCTCCGCCTGGTGCTACCGCTACGTGGCCGGAATCCTTTTTGAAAAATCGGGCATGAAACGCCACCTGTGGGCGCTGCTCGATGGGGCCGAAACCGTTGAGTTGAGGCGCGAGCTCGTCTACCACGGGCTCGCCCCTTACTACGAGATCACGGCGTCTCCCGACGATGCAGATCTCGTGGTCATCTCACGCGTGGGATCGGGAAAGTTCGAGAGCAGCCCCGACCTGCTGCTGGCCCACCTCAGCGGCATCCCCGTGCGTGACTTGCGGCACCTCCTCGCCGAAGTGCGGGGCCGGGAGGATCTCGAGGCGCTCGACCTCTGGTTTTTCCTCCTCACCGCCACCCCCCAGAGACGGATGTTCCAGATCATCTTCCGCTTGAAGTCCGTGGTGGAGCCCGTGATCGCGTGTCTCCTGCTGGTGTTGTTTTCTCCTGTGATCGCCCTGGCTGCTCTCGGTGTGCTTCTCAGCGGACCGGGCCCCATTTTCTACCGGCAGAAACGCCTCGGATACATGGGTCGGGAGTTCCAGCTGGTGAAGTTTCGCAGCATGATCCATCATGCCGAGGCCGAGGGGCCGGCCTGGGCCGGGCAACAGGGCGCCAAAGTCACCCGCATCGGCGCCTTTCTGCGCAAAAGCCATATCGACGAGATCCCGCAACTATGGAATGTGCTGAAGGGCGAGATGAGCTTCGTTGGCCCACGGCCCGAGCGGCCAGAGTACTACTCCCTTCTGCGCGAAGATATCCCGCTCTTCTGGATGCGCACCCTCGTACGCCCCGGCATCACGGGCTGGGCGCAGGTGATGGCGGGTTACGCATCCTCCGTCGAGGAAAGCCGCCAGAAGCTGGAATTTGATCTTTACTATATGAAACGGATGTCGCCCTTGCTCGACTTGAAAATCTTCGCGAAAACAATTCTGCTTTTTGTGGCCGCGCGCGACGATCTGGCGCGATAGTTTTTACTTTTTCCTGTCCGCGACCGGGCCGTCGAGGGCTTCCAATACCCGCACTCTTACTTTCTCGTAATCTGCCGTCGACTTGGAGAAGTTTGTGACTCCCTTGTAGGCGGCTTTGGCCCAATCCCGCACCGGCAGACCTGCCTTCAGGCCAGCTTCGAAGATTTCCACGTCTTCCAATCCATCGCGGATGGATTTCCAGCGCAGGCTCGGCACCACGTTCACGCCGTCGATCCCGCAGAAGCGCATGGTGCAGGGATAGAAGAGGTTCCCCTCACCGTTCCCATGGAACAGGAAAGGATCGCGCCAGGGCGCCAGATCACCGGCGCCGTAGCCTTCCACTGTATTGTAGTAGAGGATGCCTTCCGCATCCGCGTCGAAGGCCGCCCAGGCGAAAGCTCGGTGGTAAGCGGCGGGACGATCCGTCACCAGATCCGCCAGGTTCGCTTCCGCGGCAGGGCCGCAGCCGTGGGCGCTGCAGCTGGTATACACCCAGAAGTGCTCGCCATACTTGCTCCGGCGCTCGAGATACTCGGAGGGGCGGGCGAATCCGGGATGATCCCAGTGAATCAGGTTGGGGCACCAGAGGTTGAAGGTGCCCTCTAGGTCCTTGCGGTATGCCACGGTGCCGAGAAAAGTCATCTGCGGCGCCCAGGCCCGGATCTTCTTCATCTGGTCGCGGATCTGCGGATATGTTTTCGCCTCCGGCTCGTCCACGTAATAGACGAATGAATCGTCGAGCAGGTTGTTCTGGATCACCGAGCTTTGCATGGCCTTCCAGAAACCTTCCGTGGGCGCCTTCTTTTCCTCTTCCGGAATAGGCAGGTCGGTGGTGGACGCCGTAAAGCCGTACTTGGTCAGCTGGGGCGAGCGGGTGAGCTGCCATAGCTTAGTGAAGGAAGTTTTTCCTCCCCCCAAAAGGTCGGCTCCCGAGTCGGGCTTGCCGGCCTTCGGGAAGCTTATATAAAATTTATGGAGATCCACGCGATGCTCTCCCGCAAGGCGCGCATAGGCCTGGTGGACTTCCTGCTCTTTATCAGCCCATTTCCCGAAATGTTTGATCAAGGCCCCATAAGGGGCGAAACCGAACGAGGTGCGCAGCTTGAAGCGCTTGGGGAGCTTTAGCTTGTGGATGCGCAACTGCACCGGAATGTCGAATTCTTTGCCTTCACGTTCGAAATGGATCTTCGCCTGAAAATCACCGGTGCCGGCGTTTTCCGGCGCGTGAATCTCGAAGAGATACTGGGGACGCGCGGGGATCCTCCGCTCGGGGATGTGGAAGCCGGGCTTGGAGAGCCATTCGTTGGGCAGAACCAGATCTGCTACTTCCGCCACTCTCGGCGGACCATTACTGAAGCTCGATTTTTCGATCACCTGTACTCCAAGCGCATAGGCGGCAAGCGTGCTCGGGCCTCCGGAAAATTTTGCGTCTTTCAGCGAAACATTATCGAGGGGCACGAGAGCCGCCCGCTCGGCCGGAAAACGAATCGCCAATGTGGCGAAACCATCGCGGGCCAGGTGGATGCGGATGGCGTTTCCAGGCGGAATTTTAACGGGTTCGGCGAGCCCCGGCTTTTCGCCGTAAAGGTAAATTTCAAAAGGCAGGGCGCCCATGGGAGCCGCCGAAGCGGAAGTAGCAGACAGGAAAACCGCGAGTATTAGAGAAAGCATGCCACATTGTAAACCTCTCTCAGGAAAGCAGAGAGAGAAAACGGTCTGCAGCTTTTGCCGAATCGAATGCCTGACTCGCTTCCGTGAATGCTTGATCGCCCACTTTTTTTAGCCATGGCGCATCGCACGCCACCATCGCCCTGATCCAGGCCGCCGGATCCTGCGAAACAAGGGCAGCGCAATCGTGGGAAAGCCCGCTTCCTTTCAGGGACTCCGGAGTGGCGAAGGAAGCCCGTCCGAAGCGGGCCGCCTCCACGAGCTTGATCTTCGTGCCGCTTCCGAAAAAGATCGGGGCCATGGCCGCATGGATCTCGCGGTAAAACGGTTCAACACTGGGAATCCGCCCGCGCCACTCCACTCCCTCTCCCATTTTCGCATGGAGGGCGCCCACTTCCCCGCTCCCGGCCACCAGCAGCCGCGCATCCGGCCTTTGCGCTCGGACCTGCGGCCAGACCTCGCGCAGCAGCCAGGCGAGTCCTTCCCGGTTGGGCGGCCAATCGAGCCGGCCCAAGAAGCCGAAAGTCATCGGGCTCGCGGAATGGGGAGGCGGGGCCGAAAAGTGAAAGCCCATAGGCACCCACTCGGTCTTTGTCCGGGCGAAGCGCGCCTGGAAGTCCCGCGCATCGTCGGGGGAGATGGCCGCGATGCCTTTCGAGCGTGTGCAGAGATCCGCTTCCAGTGCCGCCATCCGGCGGGCTTGCATACCAAAATAGGGACGTAGGTGAGGCGCCGCGAGGCCGGTGGCCTGCTCCCAGAGGGAGGCCTCGCGATTGTGCGCACGGTAAAGCAAGGGCCAGGGGCAGTTCGTGCCCACGAATGAGGAAAAAACGTGAGCGCCGTCGATCACCACGGCCCGCGGCTCTTCATCAGCCAGAGCGCGCAGCTTCTCCCAATTCAATCCGAATCGGGCGAAGGGCGCGGCGGAAACAGGAATGGCCTGGCCAAGGTTTCGTACGGCTCCCAATATTTTGGAAAGGATGGACTGCGATTCCGCGCGGTAGTGGGCCAGCAGGCGGATGCCGCTGCTTCCGGTGGGAAGAAGTTCGGCGTCACGGGAAAAAGTGACGATGTCGATTTCGTGCCCGGCAACCGCCAAAGCTTCGAGGAGCGCATGCGAAGCCTGCTTGGCGCCGTCGTCCGCGGGAAACGGCCAGCGCGGGCTCAGCCAAAGAAGCTTCACATCGACCAGCCCTTCTCGGAGCGGAAATGCATCCTATAACCCGCCACCACGAGCCCCATCAGGATATATGGATAAACAAGATAAGTATGAGAAAGGAAACTCACGGCGATCAGATAGGCGATCAGCGCCACGAAGAGATCCGGTTCGTGCGGCACGATCTTCCGGGCCATGTTCAACACACTGAGTACGAACGCCAGGAACAGCATGAGACCGGGGACGCCTGTTTCCGCGAGCGCGAGAATCCAGGTGGAGTGGGCCGTACGTTCACCGAACTCGAACTGCTCTCCCTCGCCGGCATTGCTCTGGTATTCCTTGGGATAACGGCCAAAGCCCACGCCGAAGAGCGGATTTCGGATCACCATCCGCACCCCGGCTTTCCAGTAGGTAAGGCGGCTCGTGCTGGACTCCTCGAGATCCTGGGAATCCCGGCGCATCAGGTCGTTCGCGAAAGGCGCCACCGACAGCACCAGAATGAGGCCGAGTCCGATCGCAATCCAGCGCCGGCGCGATCTGACAATCCACCAGCCCACGGCCCCGGCGCCGAGTGCAAGCAAGGCACCGCGGCTCTGGGCCAGGTAGAGAGCCAGGAGTGTCAGAGTCAGGAAGAACAGGCTTTCGAACCAAACCAGCGGACGGCGCGTCGACTGCGAAAGGCGCCGGAGCGCGAAGGGCACGCCCACGACCATCACGGCCGCAATGTCGTTGGCGTTCTCCAGGATCCCGATTGCGTGCAGACGATCGCCTCCCGACCCTTCGGCCAGCAGCTTGTCCCAGCTGATGTACATGGAAATTCCCGCCAGACCGGTAACCGACCAGAGATAAACCCTGCGCATCAGCTCCAGGTCGTACTGCTTCCGCACCACCGCGACAATCAGGTAAAAGACGATCAAGGCGCGAAAGAACGTATCGAAGAACTCTTTGAGCTGGTCCCCGGGACTGGGCGTAATGATCGTCGACAGAACAGACCACAGCCCAAAGCCAAGGAGGAACCACTGCCCGCGCCCGAAGCTCAGGCGCTTCAGATCGGAGCGAAAATAAGCCACTACTGCGCTCGCGATCGCGAGAAGACCTGTCATCCGGGGCAGAGCCAGCAGAAGCGCATTCTCCTCGGCCACCTCCCAGGGTCGCAGGAATTGCAGACAGATGAAGAACGCCAAAGCATTCACCGGGCGCAGCAAAGCCAGCATCACGCCGAAGGCCAGAAGCAACGCGAACACGAACTGGGGCAATCCGAGGGAGTATACGAACGCGCCCGTGAGAACCACGAAGGTACCGGCGGCGAACAACACCCACGCCCTCATCTGGTCCAGCGACTCCGCCGGGCCATCCTGGTATGCGACCCAGGTTACAAGCAGCGAGCTCATGGAAACAAAAAAAAGCGAGACCGCCTCGATCTGGAGAATTTCAAACCCGAATGGTGCGCTCGTCAGTTCCACTCTTCAAACCGAACCTGTTTTCTCTTCGGACCGGCGGCCGTCTTGCGGGGCTTGGCGCCGACGATATCCCCCCACGGAACACGCGGCAGGGCTCCGAGATACTGCAGGTCGAGATCCCTCGCGAATTCGCGCACCGAAGGAGCCGTTCTCTCAAAGTACTCCGTGAGCATGATGATCATGGCGGAAGCGATGAGGCCTGAGAGCAGCCCCCAGAGCAGGAACACCGCCTTATTGGGCCAGATCGGGGAGGTCGGGCGCGAGGGCGGGCTCAAAATAGCCACGTAGTCGTTGGCGCGCTCCTGATCCATGTCGATAATAATATTTAAATAGTTCAGTTTCTTGAGCAGGTCCTCATAGACTTCCTTTGTTACCGCCCGTGGCTGCCCATCGGTGAGCATCGGCTTGTCGTACGAGCGGGTTTTCCCCGCATCGGTTTTCGCCAGCCAGCTCTCGATCAGACTGATGCGTTCTAAAAGCTTGCTCACCTTGGGATGCTGATTGGTGTATTGATTCTGCAACGCACGGGCCTGCTCTTGCAGCTGCACCAGCTCCTTCTGCAGAAGCTCCGGACGGGCAGAAGCCATGGGATCGGGGTTTCCAGTGCCACCCGAGCCGGTATTCAGCGAAATGGCTTCGATCCTTCTTTGGATGGAATCGCGGATCTTGGTGATCGTATTCCGGCGCTCGCCGAAAAGAGTGTCCACCACGCGATTCACCATTTCTTTTTCGATCTCGAATGTTTTCACCTTATCGTTGTAGGTGAAGGCCACGGTGAAGGTGGTCGACTGCGTGGAATAGGTCTCTATGCGCTTACGGAGGTCTTCCATCTCCGTCAGCCGCTCTCCCGAGCCGGGAGCCGACTTGAATAGTTTGTAGCGATTTCCCAGGGATTCGAGGAACTCTTCACTGAAGCTCTGGCGTATCAGGTTTTCCCTCTGCGCCTTGAGCTCGG